>DNCM01000130.1 GCA_003498085.1 bacterium | reverse complement strand
AATTATCAGTTGGTCCATATACTGTAATTACCCTTGTATCATAAGGCTGTGTATCAATTATAAATGTTGTTGAAAATGTTCCATCAATATCATCAGAAACCGTTGTTGTAATTGTTTGTTGTGTCCCAAAATCAATCCTTATTGTCGTATTCGTCCCATAGCCACATCCTTCGATGGTTACATAGGAGCCGACAACTCCACTTTGAGGAGAGACAAGTATTACCTTCCCAACAACTTTAAACCAAGTAACAATATCAAGGCTAGAAATACCAGTAGTATCTATATCACTTACAGTGATTGCCTTTGAACCGTAAGGTTGGGTATTCACGATGAATGTTATGGTAAATGTGCCACTATTTTCTATGTAAGTTGTTGTAATTGTATAGGATGTTCCAAAATCAACGGTAATTGTTCCATCGTAACCCCACCCTTCAATCGTAACAGTATCTCCTGGTTTACCGCTTAGTGGAAATACTTTTGCAATCTTTCCCTGGACATTGAATACGGATGTTGCAACCAAAGATGGGTTTGGACCTAAATCCCTTGCAGTTATTACCCTTGTATTTCCAGGTTGGGTATCTACGATGAATGTCGTTGAAAATGTTCCATGTTTATCTGTAGTTGTTGTTGTAATTGTTACTGTTGTCCCAAATTCTATCCTCACAGTTGTCCCCAAACCATATCCATTACCAATAACAGTAACCACCTCCCCAACCTTTCCTGAAAGTGGATCAACTGTGATGATTTTTGAGGTAATAAAGAAGGTAGAGGTGGCTCGAATAGAAAGATCAAGTTGATGATAAAGAGTAATTACAGTTGTGCCTCCTGGCTGAGTATTAACATAAAAGTAGGCAGAGAATGTTCCATTGTCTGAAGTCTTTTTTTGTAATACTCCTACATCATCTAATCTAATGACGGAGGTAATTCCAAATCCAACTCTACAAAAAGTTTGAGTACCATACCCCACCCCTTCCACAGTTACTGATGTTCCAACAATTCCCAATGGTGGAGAAACTATATTTATCTTTGGTCTTATAAAAAATATGGTTGTATCATAATTATCAGTTGGTCCATATACTGTAATTACCCTTGTGTCATAAGGCTGGGTATTTACAAGAAATGTTATAGAGAATGTTCCATTATCATTACTCATAACCACGCTTGTAATTGTCTCTTGTGTCCCAAAATCTATTCTTATGACTGTCCCTGTTCCATCAAATCCATTTCCAGTAATTGTTACCGGAGAGCCAACAACACCAGAGGAAGGCTCTCTAAGTGTAATCCTTCCAATAATGATAAATGCACTTGTTACAGCAGGCCTTATTATCCCATAATCCAACCACCTTGCAGTTATCGGCTTTGTCCCATAAAACTGTGTGCTTACAATAAATGTTATGCAGAATGTTCCATAAGAACTTGCTTGCGTTGATGTTATTGTGTAATGTGTTCCAAAATCTATTGTTACAGTTTCTCTATACCCCCTTCCCTCAACAGTTACAATTGAAGAAACTGTTCCCCTCTCTGGAGAGACAGAAAGAATCTCAGGCAAAACAACAAAAACAGTTGTTGCAAGGGGTATTCCATAATCTGAAATACCTGTTGCAGTTATAACATTAGAGCCTCCAGGCTGGGTATCTACATTAAATGTTGCTGAAAATGTTCCATTAACATTACCTATAACTACAGATGTAATAGTCTGGGTTAGCCCAAAATGTATTGTAACAGTTGAATTTTGCTCTCCATAACCCGAACCCAAAACAGTTACAGTTGTCCCAAATGTCCCTGATGTTGGGGAAAGATAGTATATTTTGCTTGTTATAAAAAATGTTGTTGTGTCAACAATTGACAAATTATCAGCATTATAGGCAGTAATTATCTTTGTGCCATATGTCTGGGTATCAACTATAAATGTTAGTGAAAATGTCCCATTGTTATTGCCAGAGGCTGTAGTTATTGTTTGGCTTCTCCCAAAATCAATCCTGATGGTAGTTGTTCCAAAGCCATTTCCCATAATAGTAACAGGATATCCGACAGGGCCTGATGGTAGCTCGCAAGAATAGATGTTTGGAAGGATAAAAAAGGTTGTGGTGGCTATATTACTGCCATCATATTCACTTGCAGTTAGTACTTTAGTCCCATAAGATTGGGTATCAACATTAAAGGTATAGGTAAATGTCGACTCATCAGGGTCATTTCGAACCTCTGTCCAATTCTGTGCCGGATAGGTCGTTCCAAAAGTTCCCCATATAGGATTCCCATAAAATCCCGCATCTGTATGTGTTCCTTTTATTGTTACCGTAATTCCAACTGTTCCACTACCTGGGGTTATTGATTCAATTTCAAGGCCAGAAGCCTCCCTCGGCGCAAATATCCCGGAAATAACAAAAAGACATACTCCACCTGCAAGAACCTTGAGTTTCTTCTTAAAACTACTCGGCTCCATTAACCTTTTTTCTCCTTAAGCATCTTTATATCTTCCTCAAGCCTTAAAACCCTTATCTCAATATTTTCCCATTTTTCTTTAGGGATTATTGCTCTTTCAGAAAGTCTATCTATCCTCTGGTTTGTTTCATCTATCCTTCTATTTGTCTCATCAAACCTTCTAATCATATCATCAAACCTCTTAATCACATCAGCCCACATCGTATCAATCCTTTTATCAGTTTCATCTATTCTTTTATTCGTCTCGTCTATCCTTTGATGAATATAAATAAGTTGTTGTTCAAAAGAAGTCATTCTTTGTTCCATAGCAGACATTCTTCCTGAGAATTCATCCATCCTTCCATCAAGCCTTTCTATCCTTTTCTCAACTTCATCCATTCTTGCTGAGATTTCATTCAACTTTGGAAACAAAATATTCGCAACTGCTTCAGCTATTTTTGAAACATCCATTTTAAAACCTCACTCCACAAGAAACAATAAATATCCCTCTCATCCTAATTTTGCCATTACCTCCACATGTCTTTCACTAGCACGCTTAATCAATAAATCATGTACAGCCTTCTTCTCCTGTTTCATCCATATTGCAAAGAAGATGCCTAGTATAATACCAAGAATAGAAGCCAGAGTTCCTGCCCCTGTAACAAGTGCTCCTAAGAACTCAAAATACGACATTATCTTATTTTCCCAAAAACACAGAAGAAACAACAAAAAAGCATACTCCACCTGCAAGAACCCCGAGTTTCTTCTTCAAACTACCCGGCTCCATCAACTTATCTTCCTTTCCATTCTTCCCAAAACAAGCATTGTACTGCTATGGATTTTTTCTATCAATTCTCTTGTTTTTTCTGATTCTGAGGCAATAAGATTATTAGCTTCTCTGTGCAGTTCAGTTATATCTTTTAATGTTGCAAATATAGCCCCTTGAACAATAATCTGGGACCAGGTCATCTTATCACCCCTTGTTCCATCAAGCTAATTTTTTCTTTAAGCATCTTTAGTCTCTACTTATGTTTTCCCATTTGGCTCTTGTTAAAGTTATGTTAATAATGTAGTAGGTACATTTTTTCGATTTTTTTAAAAAAAATCATCTTCCTCCTTTTTTCTCTCACCATCTTTTTATAAAAATAAAAACTGGTTTTTTACCAGTTTTTTTACCTTAAACTACACCCCTAATTTTCCCTTCTTTTCCCACCACCAAGTTCATTCTTTACTCCTTTAAATATTAATAAACAATAAAATTCATCTCTCTCCCCTCCCAAACCATATTACTTCTTTTTTCTGCCATACTCCTTTTTTAATATATCGGCAAAAAAAGGAAAAAACTTAAGAGCTTTTTTTTGCTCTAATCTAAAAATAAAAAAATTCTCTACTAAAGAAGATATTCTATTTTTCTATTTTTTGTCAAGAAAAATTTTTATTTAAAATTTATTTTTAGGGTGCAAAAACCTAAAAACTTGCCTTTACAGCTTTACAAAAAATCACAATAATTTAATCTAGTATACATTAAGCCTTATTCCAAAGTAGCCAATAAAGGAAGAAATATCTTTTCCATAAAGAAAGGAAAAAGAAAATCCTAAAAATTTCTCAATGGATGTATTGAAAAGGATATAAGATGAACGAACAGGCTTAATTGCCTCGATTCCAAAATCCCTTTTAAATATATGTGTTTTAAAGGAAAGGAAATAAGATCTATTTTCTTTGATATGTTTATCCCTATCTTGGATAATGGGATTAAAAATACTATGTATTGGTCCATATAAAAAGCCGCAAGAAAGGGTATTTTTCTTAAATTGCTTACTTCCTGCAATATAAAGAAATCCAAACGCATCGGTTTTACCAATATCACCACCGCCGCCCATCTTGTGCTCCACTTCTGGCTGGGAACCTTTCAAAATAACAAATCCACTTCCTCCTCCAGAAATTCCATTGATAGGGGACAATTTGGAGTCACAGAAGAAATAGAAGGATTTAATAGGGTTTAAATATGTTATTTCCTTTTTTTCTTCTTTTTTTATAATATCTCCTATGTAATAGACAAACCCGAGATCAAAGCCTATTTTTTTATTCTGCTTTTTTACATTCCCTGTTGGTGTAAGAATTATCCCCGTTGTTATGGTCGAATAAGAAATATTGGCAAATAAAAATAAAATAAAAAGTACCTTAAAAAACATAGCTTAAAACCTCATCCATATCTTCAACAAGAATAATCTCTAATTCCTTTTTTATCCTTTTAGGAAGCTCGTCTAAATCAATGTAATTTTCCTTTGGGATAAAAACCTTTTTTATCCCTACCCTAAGAGCTGCCAAAAGCTTTTCCCTTATTCCAAAAACAGGAAGTATTTTTCCAGATAGGGTAACCTCTCCTGTCATAGCAAATATCCCTTTTAGTGGCTTATTTGTCAATGATGAAATCACACTACACCCTATCGCAACACCGGCAGATGGACCATCTTTTTCTATTGCACCCCAAGGAAGGTGTATGTGAATATCATAATCTTTGTAGAAAGAAGGAGAAAGATCAAACTCTTTTGTGCGAGACCTGATATATGAAAGAACTGCTTCCCCTTGTTCTTTCATCACCATTCCAAGCTTTCCTGTAAAAAATAACCTCCCTTCTCCAGGAATACATAATGCCTCTGTTGTCAGGATCTCACCGCCCTGTTCTGTCCATGCAAGAGAATATGTACATCCTATCCCATTCGATGAAATCATTGTTTCCCTATGAATAGGTTTTCCTATAAATCTCCTTAAGTTTGACGATGAGATCTTTATTTTTCTATTTTTACACACAACATCGAATGCCGACTTTCTGCATACCATTTCTATGCATTTCTTTAAATTTCTTACCCCACCTTCTCTTGTGTATGATGTAGTCATTGTTTTGATTGATCTGTCTGAAAATGAAAGGAAAGAAGAGAGGCCATGTGCCTCGATTTCCCTTGGAATTAAATACCTCTTTGCAATATGGAATTTCTCATCCAAGGTATACGATGGAAATTCAATCACCTCCATCCTATCAAGAAGAAAAGAAGGGATATTTTCTATTGTATTTCCAGTTGTTATGAATATAACTTCTGAAAGGTCAAATGGAATGTCGATATAATAGTCTAAGAAATTTTTGTTCTCCCCCGAAAGGACATCAAGAAGGCTTG
The DNA here is from genome assembly GCA_003498085.1 of bacterium. Lineage (GTDB taxonomy): Bacteria > UBA9089 > UBA9088 > UBA9088 > UBA9088 > UBA9088. The sequence goes on along the minus strand of DNCM01000130.1, from coordinate 20,710 downwards.
TTCCATAGTTTGTTCTAAAATCTACCTTATCAATCTCATCAAGGAGAAAAACAGGGTTTTTGCTTTTTGTCCTCCTTATAAGCTGGATTATTTTTCCTGGCATAGCTGCAACATAAGTCATCCTATGACCCTTAATCTCTGCCTCATCACGAAGACCACTCAAAGACATCTGGGCAAACTTCCTATTTAAAACATCCGCTATAGAATTGGCAATGGATGTCTTTCCAACCCCGGTTGGTCCAATAAAACAAAGTATTGAACCACTTGTTCTATTTGTCATTTTCCTTATAGCCAAAAACTCAAGAACCCTTTGTTTCACCGATGAAAGACCAAAATGACCATTATCTAAAAGGGCCTTTGCAGATTTTATGTCTTGCTTCTCTTCTGTCTTTTCATTCCAAGGAAGGGATACAACCCAATCAAGCCAATTTCTCAAAACCTCTCTTTCTGCCATATAAGAAGGCATATTTCTGAACCTTTCATATTCGTAATAAACTCTTTCTTTTACATCCTCTGGAAGTTTTTTTATCGAGGAAAAAAATTGTTCAACATCTTTGCCTTTTTTACTATAAAGCTCATTTTGAAGGACCCTTATTTTTTCAGAAAGGTAATACTCTTTCTCTTTTTTTTCCATTTCTTGCTTTATCTTATCTTCCAGTTCTCTCTCAATGGTTTGTATCTCTACTTCCTTTAAAATAAGATTTCCAATCTCTTTAAGCCTTTCCTCAAGTGATGTAATCTCAAGAATTCTTTGTTTTTCTCTAAGGTTTATACTAAGATTATAAGTCGCCATATTACCTAATTTAATAGGGCTATCAAGTTTTAATAGGGAAGAGAAAATATCTTCTTGTCCCTCTCTTAGATTGATATATTTTTTTAAGTTGTCAAGGATATAACGACTTAGTGCTTCTATCTTTTCGTTTTTCTTATAACTTTCCCTTAATTCCTCTCCATCTGCTAAAAAACAGTTTTCTTCTTTTATAGCTTTTATCTTAAACCTAGAGATTCCTTCGACCAATATCTTTACCCTTCCATCCGGAAGCTTTAATACCTGAAGAATTTCGGAGAGGACGCCTACAAGATAGAGGTCGTCTAAAGATGGCTCATCTATATCTTCCTTTTTTTGAGCAACAAATGCAATCAATTTATCATTCAACATAGCCCTATCTATCGCAAAAATAGACCTTTCCCTTCCAATAAAAAAAGAGGTAATCACATCGGGAAATAAAACAATCTCCCTCAGAGGAACGAGAGGTATATCTTTATATACCATTTCTCTTGGCAATGGAATCGATAAACTTAAACCTCCTAAATTCTAATTTATAATTCATAAACTTTTAAGCAGTTTTTTCTGCTGGAACCCGTAATGTTTTTTCTTTGACGAAGTGGTCATCAATTACATATTTTTTAAGCTTTGTTGATGGCATTTCATACATTAGGTCAAGCATTATCTCCTCCATAATAGAGCGCAAAGCCCTTGCCCCCGTTTTTCTACTAATAGCAAGAGATGCTATTTCCAAAATACCAGACTCGGTGAATATAAGCTTTACTTTTTCAAAGGAAAATAGCTTTTTATACTGCTTTATTAAGGCATTCTTTGGTTCTTTTAATATCTCCACCATATCATCGAGGCTTAAGGGGTCAAGATATGTAGCCAAAGGTAATCTTCCTATAAATTCAGGAATAAGTCCATATTTTAATAGGTCATCTGGGATAAGTTGAGAAAGGTAAAAATCACTACTTTTTTCCTTTTTTAACATCTTTCCGAAACCAATAGATACTTTTGTAAGTCTCTCTCTGATGATATCTTCAAGACCAATAAATGCACCGCCACAGATAAACAATATCTTGCTTGTATCTATTGGAATAAGCTCCTGATGCGGATGTTTTCTTCCACCTTGCGGTGGAACATAGGCTACTGTTCCCTCTAAAATTTTAAGGAGTGCTTGTTGGACACCCTCTCCAGAAACATCCCTTGTAATAGATGGAGAATCCCGACTTTTTCTTGCTATTTTGTCTATCTCATCAATGTATATAATACCTTTTTCGGCTCTTTTTATATCACCATTTGCAACTTGAATGAGCCTTAAGAGTATATTTTCAACATCATCTCCAACATATCCTGCCTCTGTTAAGGTTGTTGCATCTGCTATGGCAAATGGAACATTTAGAATTTTTGCGAGAGTTTGTGCTAAAAGTGTTTTTCCTGAGCCTGTTGGACCAATAAGCAAGATATTAGTTTTTTCAATCTCAACGTCATCATCTTTCATTCTTGCAGTTATTCTTTTATAGTGATTATAAACAGCAACAGATAAAGCCTTCTTTGCCCTTTCTTGACCGATTACATATTTATCGAGGGAGTTTTTTATATCCTTTGGCTTGGCAAGGAAAAAACCTTTTACTCTTTCTTTTAGTGCCTCCTCATCTATTATCTTATTACATAATTTGACACACTCATTACAGATATAAATACCTGGGCCTGCTATGAGTCTTCCAACTTCATCCTTTGGTCTTCCGCAGAATGAGCAAATAAGATTATCTTTATCACCATAGCGATACATAAAATAAAATATAACCTTAAAATAGAATTTATGTCAACAAAATTTTTGTTTGATTTTAATCACATTTTTAAGCTATACTTTCCTTTAATGCGAAAGAATACCATATGGTAGAAATCCAATTTCTAAAAATTCCTACCATTTAATAACCATTGCACCCCAAGTAAAACCACCACCAATTGCAACCATAAGGATGATATCTCCCTCTTTTACTTTCCCCTCTTTTACTGCCTCATCCAAGGCGATTGCAGACGAAGCAGAGACTACATTACCATATTTTTCAAGATTAATGTAGGTCTTTTCTTGTGGAATGTCTAATCTTTTACCCATTAAGTTTATTATCCTAATATTTGCTTGGTGAGGAATAAATAGGTCGATGTCATCTATTTTTAAGCTTGTACTTTCTAAAACTCTTTGTATTGCCTCAGTCATATAGATAATTGCATATTTAAACACTTCTTGTCCCTCCATTTTGATATAGTGGTCAACTTTAAGGATATCCCCCAATTTCCCATTTGAATTAAAATAGCTTCCGGTTATCCCAGATGAATAAGAAGGTGCAAGGATACAAGCTCCAGCTCCATCCCCAAACAAAACACAGGTTGATCTATCTTTCCAATCTATAATCTTAGATGTCTTTTCTGTTGCAATTATTAGTGCTTTTTTATATTTTCCACTTTCTATAAAGAACCTTCCGCATTCTAAAGCATAGAGAAAGCCTGTGCAGGCAGCAGATATGTCAAAACAGGCAACATTAGAAAGTGAAAGCCTTTCAGAAACCAAGCAGGCAGTTGACGGAAAGGTATAATCTGGGGTTGAAGTTGAAACAATTACAAGATCAATATCATGATAATCCATATCCTTTACCGCAAGATATGCCAAATCTACCGCTGTTTCTTCCTCAGCAATTCTTCTCTCCTTTATACCAGTCCTCTGGATGATCCAATCATCTGATGTATCAACTATCTCTTCGAGACTTTGGTTTGTTAAAACTTTTTTTGGAACATAACTTCCTGTTGCAATGATTTTAGCTTTCTTCATCTACTTCGAATTTATAAAACAATATTTACAAGTTTATTTGGAACAAAAATTATATTTTTTGGCGATGTCTTAAGCTTGTCACTTACACTCAAAACTGCCCTTTTCTTTATCTCTTCAGCCTCTAAATCATAAGGGGCGGTGATCTTTCCCCTAAGTTTTCCATTTATCTGTATAATTATAGTTATTTCTTTTTCCTTAATTACATCTTCATCATAGGGTGGCCAAGGAGAATCAGAAATCTTTCCTTTTTCCCAAAGAAAGGATGTAATGTGTGGTGCAAATGGAAAAAGAAGTAAAAGAAATTTTTCAAATATACCTTTTGGAATATTATTCTTTATTTCATTAACAAATTCCATAAGTCTTGCAATAGCAGTATTAAAAGAAAACCTTTCTAGGTCATCCGTTACAGCCTTTATTGTTTTATTGATAGGTATATAAAGTCTATCTTCTTTATGGTCTCTTTCTTCTACCTTATCCTTTAACCTATAAACCCTATTTAGAAACCTGAAGCACCCTTCAATGCCTTTATCGTTCCATACAAGTTCACCCTCTGGCGGTGCGGCAAAGAGTATAAAAAGCCTTAAGGTATCAGCACCATATCTCTCTATGATACTATCTGGGTCGACAATATTTCCTTTAGACTTCGACATCTTTGCTCCATCTTTAATGACCATTCCCTGTGCTAAAAGGTTTGTAAATGGCTCATCCACTGATATAAGCCCTAAATCTCTCATTACCTTTGTAAAAAACCTTGCATACATAAGGTGCAAAATAGCATGTTCAACCCCGCCGATATATTGATCAACAGGCATCCAATAATCTGCCTCCTCCTTCAATACAAGCTTTGTCTCACAGGACGGAGTGATAAATCTTAGGAAATACCAAGAGGAGTCAACGAATGTATCCATCGTGTCAGTTTCCCTTTTGGCAGGTTGCCTACATTTTGGACACTTGCAATTCACAAATTCTTCTATCTCCCAAAGGTTCTGACCTGGTTTTGTATCCAAAGGAAGGACAACGGGTAGTTCATCTTCGGGTACAGGGACAGTGTCACATTCACTGCAATAGATAATGGGAATTGGACATCCCCAGTATCTCTGGCGAGATATAAGCCAATCTTTAAGTTTATAGTTTATTTTCCTTACTCCTATACCTATTTCTTCCATCCAATCTGATATTGCCTCCTTTGCTCTTTCGCTTTCCATCCCATCAAACATTCCAGAATTTACTAAAACCCCTTCACCCTCATACGCTCTATCAATCCTATGATCTTTTATTCCTAATTCCTGATTGCTGATTACTATTTTTATCGGAAGTCCATATTTCTTTGCAAAATCAAAATCCCTTTGGTCGTGAGCAGGCACTGCCATAATTGCCCCTGTTCCATACTCCATTAAGACATAGTTCGCAATCCAAATTGGAACCTCTTCGTTATTTACTGGGTTTATTGCGAACCTTCCTGTAAATATTCCCTCCTTCTCAAGCTCATCAGGAGAGACTCTAATCTTTGCTTTTTCTATAAACTCCTTTATTTCGGAAAAATTTGGCGCATCTTCAATTAGCTCATCTACCAATGGGTATTGGGGAGCCAGTGTAAGATAGGTTGCTCCAAAGATTGTATCCGGTCTTGTTGTAAACACTGGAATTGTCTTTCCTGTTTTTTTTTCTTTAAAAAATATCTCGATTCCCTTGCTTTTTCCAATCCAGTTTTTTTGCATAACCAAAACATTCTCTGGCCATTTTCCAAGCTTATGGTCAAGCATTTCATCCGCATATTCTGTAATCTTAAAAAACCATTGTTTAAGGCTCTTCGATGTAATTTTTGCCTCACACCTCCAGCAAGCTCCATCTAAAACCTGCTCATTTGCCAAAACAGTTTGGCACTTTGGACACCAATTGACATCTGCAGTTTTCTGATAGGCAAGACCCATCTCAAAGAATTTCAAGAATAGCCATTGATTCCATCTGTAGTAGTTGGGACTGCAGGTCGTTATCTCTTTATTCCAATCATAAGAAAGACCAAGTTTTTTAAGCTGGTTCTTCATACAGCTAATATTTTCTTCTGTCCACTTTACAGGATGAACCCCTTTTTCTATTGCGGCATTTTCTGCAGGAAGGCCGAATGCATCCCATCCCATTGGATGAAGGACATTAAATCCTTTCATTGTCTTATACCTTGCAACAACATCACCGATTACATAATTTCGGACATGGCCCATATGAATTTTTCCCGACGGGTATGGAAACATCTCAAGAAGATAATGCTTTTCACCCTTCTTTTTTTCAAAAAAACCATCATTTTCCCAAATTTCTTGATACTTTTTCTCTATCTCTTCGAATGGATACTTCATCAGAAAAGATTATGTAAGAATCATAGGAAGGGGTTTTAATTCTCTTGATTTGCTACCCCAATTTCTATTACTGTAATCCCCATTATCTCTTGCTAAATTGGAATCTCCTTCTTCTTCCATAGAGTCCATATTTCTTACGCTCATGAATCCTAGTATCCCTTTTTAGAAGTCCAGCTTTATTAAGTACCTGCTTCAGTTCTTCATTCTTTTTCACCAGTGCCTTTGCAATGCCATACCTTATTGCACCCGCTTGTCCAGATGTTCCGCCGCCAGATACATTCACTAAACAATCGAATTTTCCTTGGGTCTGGGTAATATAAAATGGGGCAAAGATAAATGGTTCATAAGATTTTGCCCTTCCACCAAAATACTCATAAAAATCCCTTTTGTTTATTATGAACTTTCCATCTCCCTCTCTCAATATTACCCTCGCACATGCTTCCTTTCTTTTTCCCGTTGCTTGAATCTGTTCCATTTATACCTCTAAAACCTCTGGTTTTTGCCCAAAATGGGGATGTTCAGAACCTACATATACTTTAAACCTTCTTATCATCCTCCTTCCCATGCTATTCTTTGGAAGCATCCCCCATACTGCATGCTCAATAACCCTACAAGGGTTTTTTGCCATAAGTTCACTTAGGCTCAGTGTTTTAAGACCACCAGGATAACCAGAATGTTTTCTATATAGCTTATCGGTCATCTTTTTCCCTGTTACTTTAACCTTGTCTGCATTTAGAACAATAACATGATCTCCTTGGTCAACATGTGGTGTTATTTCTGGTTTAGATTTCCCCAAAAGGATTGTTGCTACCCTTGTTGCAAGCCTTCCAAGAATTTTATCCTTTGCATCAAGAACAAACCACCTTCTCTCTACATCTTCCTTTTTTGCCATAAATGTCTTCATTAGAAATAATTATATTTACTTAGAAAAAACCTCGTCAACTACTTTCTTCTTTTTTTAAGCTCAGAGAAAATATCGTCGGGATTTATATTGTGGAGAGCAAGGAGGACAATAAGGTGATATAAAAGATCTGCTGTTTCATAGATTATCCCGTCCCTATTGTCCTTCTCTGAATCAGCAATTATCTCTTCCAATTCCTCCTTTAATTTACTATGTATCTTTTTCTTGCCTTCAGAAAATAGTTTTGCCGTATAAGAACCATCTTTTGGATTTATTTTTCTATCTAGAATAACATCAAACAACTCATAAAGAATTTTGCTTTCTTTCACAATATCTTTTCAAAAAAGCATGATTTTGCTCCGGTATGGCAGGCAACCCCATGTTGTTTTACCCTAATAAGCAAGCAATCCCTATCGCAATCGCAAGATATGCTTATAACATCCTGAAAATTGCCAGAGGTTTCTCCTTTAAGCCAAAGTTTTTTTCTTGATCTACTATAGAACCATGTCTTTCTTTCTGAAATAGTCTTTTTCAAAGACTCCTCATTCATATATGCAAGCATAAGAACTTCGTCTGTGCTATCATCAACAATGACTGCAGGTATAAGCCCATCTTTAAAAACAAGATTCATCTTCTTTTTGTCTGTTTCCTCTTCAATTTTTTACTCTAAAAATATAAAGTTTTTTATAATCAAAATTGAATAAAGAAAGTTAAAGAAAACATTAATTCTTCAGCCAACATTCAATCTTTAGAGTTTAAATAATAAAAATATCTAAAAATTTTGTCAATATTTTTTCTTGATTTTTTGATGAAAAATGACTTATCATTTAAAAATGAAACTTAATCATATTGTTGAAGTTCAACAATTTAGGAAAAAAGAATTATTAGAAGAGGTATTTTCTCTTACAGAAAGGATGGAAAGGTTAGATGAGACAGGTGATAGCTCCCTTCTTCTTTCCCATACACCTAGAAAAAAAATTTTAGCAACCCTTTTTTATGAACCATCGACTAGAACAAGACTTTCTTTTGAATCTGCAATGAAAAGACTTGGTGGCGAGATTATATCAACAGAGGACGCACCACACTTTTCCTCTATGGTAAAGGGAGAAACACTGGAAGATACAATAAGGGTTGTTGCTAGTTTCTCCGATCTCATTGTTTTGAGACATTACGAAGAGGGTTCTGCAAAAAGGGCATCCTTGGTTTCCCCTGTCCCTATTATAAACGCTGGCGATGGTCCTGGTCAGCATCCAACACAAGCACTTTTAGATTTATACACAATCAAAAAAGAGCTTGGGAGGATAAACAACCTGAAAGTTGGATTACTAGGAGATCTTTTATATAGTAGAACCATTCATTCTTTAGTTTGGCTACTTGCTAATCAGGAAAATATAGAGTTTTATTTTATCTCTCCAGAGCCACTTCGGATACCATCCGACATTACCGTCTACTTAAGAGAAAAAGATATTTTTTTCAAAGAAAACTGTAATCTTTATGATATTTCGAGTATTCTTGATGTCCTTTATGTAACAAGACTTCAAAAAGAAAGGTTTAGAAATAAGGAGGCATACAATGCAGTAGTTGGTTCCTATGTTGTTGATAAGGAAATACTATTGTCACTTAAACCAGATACAAAAATCCTTCATCCGTTACCAAGAACAAGTGAGCTTCCAAGCGACATTGATCTTGACCCAAGGGCTGTCTATTTTAAACAAGCAGAGAATGGACTCTATATAAGGATGGCTTTACTTAAGATGATTTTGGAGTAATGATATAATGAAAGATTTAGTATTTCCACAAAAGGTACTCGAGATATCAAACAAGATTAGATGGTTAATCATTACCTTAATTTTGCTCGGCCTTCAGTTTTCTGTTGTTCCCGAAGAAAACTGGATAAATATATACCTTCTTTTAGTAATAACTGCAATTTATAACATAATTGCAAAATTCCTTTCACTGCATGAAATCTGGGAAAAGACATCCAAGATATGTTATGCAGAAACTGTTATTGATACTGCAGTTATTACAGGAATAGTGGCACTTACTGGAGGCCAAAACAGTCCTTTCTGGGTGTTCTTTCTTATTGTAATCATGTTTGCAGGAGTATATTACTCACCTTACAGAACATTTTTTGTTGTAACTGGAATAAGTATTCTTTATATTTTTGTTTCCCTTCTGTCAAATGCATCACCCCAGGAGATCATTTCTATGCTTTCTTTAAAAATTCCCATTTTCTTTGCTGTTTGTGGAATGAGTGTATTTTTAAGTTTAGAAATTATCCATCAAGGGGAGGCGCTTGAGATTGAAAAGGAAAAGCTTAAATATATCCTTAAGGCATTTCACCATAATGTAGTTCAAATTCAGAAAAAAAATAAAGTTTTACAAGAGGTTTATAATATTTCTATAAAAATTCCAACAGGAAGTAGCTTGAAGGAACAACTTGAAGCTGTTTGCGATGCAACCACAAGTTTTTTAGCCATCGATATAGCAGGAATTTGGCTTCTTGAAAAAAATAATGAATATTTAAGGCTTGTTGCAAAAATAGGCCAGGGAGGAAAATTGTTCTTCAAAAATAGGTTAAGAATAGGAGAAGAGCTTCCAGGAAGAATTATGGCAAAGAAGGAGCCTTTGATCATAAATGACCTTTCGAAGTATGATCCAGAAGTTTTTAAAGGTAGTCCGTTCTCTTGCATGGGTATTCCACTTATTATTGATGGCGAACCTCTTGGTGTATTCATATGTGCTTCATCCTATCCCAAGGAATTTAATGAAGATGACCATTTAAGGTTTCTTCTATTGATTGGATGTAGAACGAGCCTTTCTATAAAAAACAGTTACCTTAGAGAAGAGATAGAAAGGATGGCAATAACAGACGGATTGACTGGGCTTTATAATTACAGGTATTTCTTAGAAATATTTAGAAAAGAGCTCAGTAAGGCCAGCCGCATTTCCATTCCACTTTCTATCCTCATGATAGATATAGATAATTTTCGCGAAATCAATGAAAAGTACGGAAGGCACATTGGAAACCAGCTCCTTTCAGAAATTGCCATTACTCTTTCAGGCTGTTTAAGAACAATGGATTTCTTAGCAAGGTTTTATGAAGAAAATTTTGTAATTATACTCCCTGAGGCAAATAAGAATGAAGGGATAATGGTTGCAGAAAGGATAAGGAATACTATATCTAACAAAACCTTTATCGAAGGAGTAGAGCATATTACAGTAAGCATTGGAATTTCTTCATTTCCACAGGATGAAAAAAAACCCGATGGGCTACTTCTTTATGCGGATAAAACACTAAATTTGGCAAAGGAACAAGGAGGAAACAGGGTTATTGCCTGGAGTAAAAAATGACTTTTGTAGAGAGAATCTTTTGGATAGCAAATAAGGTGAGGTGGTTCATATGGGTTTTAGCTATCCTTGTTCTTGAGATAAAGTACTTAGAATGGAAAGAAAAACCTGAGATTCTTTTCCCAATCCTTATCCTTGGAATATACAATTTATTAGCTGGATACATCATTTCAAAAATAAAATTAAGCAAGGTTTATTACTCCGAGAGCATCCTTGATATTTCTTTTATAACAGCCATCGTTTATTCAACAGGTGGAATACAAAGTCCATTTGTTCTTTTCTATTTTGCCCCTATTGCATTTTCTGCATGCTATTACAAACAATCCTTTTCTCTTTCTTTTACATTTGGAATAGTTCTTATCTATATTCTATTTTTTGTTGGAGATCCCTCCAAGGAATGGATTCCATTCATCATGAAAACCCTTTTATTCCTTGGTGTATGGGGATTTTCCTCTTATATTGCCCAAGAGGTGCGCTTTGCTGAAAGGGATGTTGAATATGAAGCAAGAAGGGTTGCTCTGTTGCAGGCACAGATGCAGGAAAGGTTGAACAAGATAGAAAAGGAAAAAAGGGAGTTTGAAGAGATTTATAAAATTTCACTCCAAATAGATAAGACTCAGACCCTAACTGAGGGGCTTTCTTCTATTCTACATTCTGTTTCTTCATACCTTAAGACCGATATAAACCTTATCGCTGCTATGGAAGGAAGAAGGCTTAAGGTTGTTGCAGGTGATGACCTTATTGGAGGCTCTGAAAAGACAAAAGAATGGATGGATGAAGTTATACTTAATGGAAGGCTTTGTGCGATTGAAAACATTGAAAAAGATGATAGGCCCCCCCTTACTCCATATCGTAAAATGGGAATTTTATCCCTTGTTTCTCTTCCTTTAATGATAAAAAGTGAAAAAATGGGAATCTTTCTTGTCGGATGTAAAAAAGAAAGGGTATTTAGCCTTGAGGAGCAAAGATTTTTAAGGATAATTGCAAGTATATCATCCCTCTTTATAGATAATACAAGACTTTCTAGAGAGATAGATAGACTTCTTGTTACAGATAAACTAACAACACTTTTTAATTATTACTATTTTGAGGAGGCGGTAAGAAGGGAGATGGAAAGGGCAAAGAGGATAAACGATACATTTTATATTGCTATTCTTAAGCCAGATATAGTAAGCCCTGAACCCTCTCTTTTGCAAAGACTTGGAATCATAGTAAACTTTCAAACAAGAAAGGAGGATATTGTGGCAAGTAAAGATAGTAAGTTTTATATCCTTATTCATGCATTTCAAGACAAGGATATTTTAAGCTTTATAGGAAGGATAAAAATGGAGGTCTTATCCCAGATAAATCTTCCTATAGTTGTTGGAGTAACAAAATTTCATAGCTCAGTAATAGATTATAAAGAACTACTATATAATGCCGAATCCTCTTTAAAGGAAGCAGAAAGTAGTGCGAGCAGGGTTTTTATTAAATAAAATCCACCATTTTGATATAATCGGGTCAACAAATGATGTTGCAAGGAGTCTCATTGCTGTGGGTTGTAATAGCGGTGAGGTTGTCATTTCCGATGTTCAGACAGATGGAAGGGGAAGAAAGGGTGACAGATGGGAATCTCCCTTTGGTGGACTGTGGTTTTCCGTGATTTTATTTCCTTATAACCTTTTGGTTTCCAAAATGTCAATTTTTTCCATTGCAAACGCTCTTGCAATAAGTAAAGGGATAGAGGAAAAAACAGGGCTTATTCCTTTGATAAAATTCCCGAACGACCTTTACATAAATGATAAAAAACTCTGTGGCATCCTTATAGAATCAAGCTCAAGCCTTTCATATATAAATTGGGTAATTGTTGGTGTTGGAATAAATGTAAATGTTGATATTAAGGACCTTCCAAACTGTGCGACATCTATAAAAAATGAGTTAAAAAAAGAAGTAGACAAAGAAGGGATATTTTTTTCGGTTCTTGGCCAAATGGAAATGCTCTATTTGACATTAGATAAACTTGATAGTTTTATTCCTGAAATAAAGGAAAGGGCCATTGAAATTTCAGAGAATGCTCTTGTGTATTGATATTGGAAATACTTGGACGAAGTTTGGGCTTTTTTTGGAGGACAAAATTACTTTTAGAGAAAATATTCCAACAGGTATATCTCCTGAAAATATATTTAAAAAGATAAAACCTTCTGCAATCTGTATATCATCTGTTGTGCCAAAGGAAAACCAAAAGTTTATTGAAATATCAAGAAATTTCGGGATTAAACCTTTATTTGTATCTATCGGAGATATAAAGACAACTATCAAAAATAAGAACAAGATAGGTCAGGATAGGATTGCGAATGTTTTGGCTGGTCTTTATTTTTATAGACCTCCAATGATCATCGTTGATCTTGGAACAGCAACGGTTTTTGATGTCGTTGATAAGAATGGGTATTATATCGGTGGTTGTATCCTGCCTGGGATTGAAACTTCTGCTTCATTCCTATGGAAAAAGGCGGCATTGCTTGAACCTATAGAGATTAAAAAACCAGATTTTTTAATTGGTAATGATACAGAACAAGCATTACGATCTGGGATATTCTATGGCGCGATTGCCCAGATAGAGGGAATAGCAAAGATGATAAAAAAAGAGATTGGTAAGGCAGATGTAATACTTACAGGAAATATAAGTAGTTTATTCACCGATCATTTTAAGGTAGATGAAGACCTTACCCTTAAAGGTATAAAGGTTTATTATGAAAAAACTAGACAATTAAATTTGTCTTAAGATATAATTTTTAGGCTATGGAATTTGAAGGTGTTTCTTTATGGGAATTTATAAAGAAAGGGGGAATTGCCATGATTCCTTTAGGTATTTGTTCTTTTGTTGGTGTCTGGATAGCCATAGATAAATGGAGAAGGCTTTGTTTTGGAACAAGGAGACTTGCCCAAGATGCAGAGGAATTCATCTTTAGGATTGAGGATATCGTTATTAAAGGTGGGATAATGGAGGCTATTACTATCTGTGATATTACAGGAGGGCAGCTTGGAAGGATATTTAAGGCTGGTCTCCTCAAGCACGACAGAAGCAAAGAGGAGTTTTTGGATGCAATAAGGAGGGCACAAGATAGTGAATTTAAGAAGATGAGAAAGAATGTATGGATTCTTGGAACAATTGGAAGTATTGCACCATTTGTTGGACTATTCGGGACTGTAATTGGAATCATGAGGGCATTTATGGGTATTGCGGCAACAGGGGCTTCTGGGATGAATGTCGTTGCAGGTGGTATTGCGGAGGCTTTAATTGCAACAGCAGGAGGTCTTATTGTTGGAGTGATGGGTGTTGTTTCTTATAACTACTTTCAAATAAAGGCATCCGAGATAATCCATGAACTCCATATGTATTCACAAAGGTTGGTTGATTTGATGGGAGACAGAAAGGGATGGTAATAATAAAATGGCAGAGCTTTTAGAAGAAGACAAGGTTATATCTGAAATAAACATAACGCCCCTTACAGATGTCTTTCTTGTTCTTTTAATAGTATTTATGATTGCAACACCATTTCTTATGTATCAAGGGATAAAAGTCAGTCTTCCTTCAACAATCATGGGGACTCCAAATCCAGAGGCAATTGTTGTAACAATCGATAAAGAAAAGAATGTGTCCATTAATGACAATCTTGTTAAGGAGGCTTTACTTTTGGAATACTTGAGAAAATCCCTTATGGAAAAAGAGGATAAACTTGTCATCATAAGGGGAGATAAAACGATTTCTTTGGGTGATGCAGTTGCTATTATGGATATAGCAAAGAGGGCAGGGGCAGAAAGGATTGCTATTGCAACAGAAAAGGAAATTGAAAAAGATAGAAAAAGAAAAGTTCGTTGATACAGTAGTCCTACTCTGCAAGGAGGCAAATTACAACCTTCCGTTATCTATTGTTAAAGCACTCATTAGGGCAAGAGAGAATGAAACTGATGAAAGGCCAAGAGAGGTCCTTTCTATCCTTATTGAAAACGCAAGGATTGCTCATGATAAAAAGATTCCTATTTGCCAGGACACAGGGGTTGTTTCTGTTTTTTTGGAGATAGGAAGGGAACTTATTATTGATTTTGACATTTATTCTGCAGTACAAGAAGGAGTAAAGAAGGGATATAAAGAGGGTTGTCTCAGGGCATCCATTGTTTTTTCTCCATTTAATAGGACAAATACAGGCGATAATACCCCTGCGATTGTTTATACAGAATTTGTAAATGAAGATAATATAAAAATTCTTCTTATTGCAAAGGGTGCTGGAAGTGAAAATCAAGGAGGTGTTTTTATGCTAAAACCCCATGAGCAAGAAAAGATACCGGATATTGTTGTTGATTACATTAAAGATAAAGCACCCTATGCCTGCCCTCCAATCATTGTTGGCATTGGTATTGGCGGTGATATGGAAAGATCTTGCTTTCTTTCAAAAAAAGCTTTGACTAGGGAATTTCTCAATCCTGACAAAGAAATAGCAGAGCTAGAAAATAGTCTTCTTTCTAGAATAAACAGGCTTGGAATTGGACCCGGAGGTCTTTCTGGAAAGACAACAGCACTTGCTGTTCGTATTGAAACTCATCCTTGTCATATTGGTTCTCTTCCAATGGCAATAAATATCGGATGTTATGCCACACGGTATAAAAAAGCAATCTTATGAAGATACCAGAAGAAAGAGGGCTTTTGTATGATTTGAAAGCAGGAGATAGGGTTTTTCTTTCCGGAACAATTTACACCGCAAGGGACAAAGTGCACAAGCGCGGCTTTCCATTCGATGTTAAAGATCAAGTTATTTACTATACAGGACCAACGCCAACAAGACCAGGTGAGATTATAGGTTCTTGTGGCCCAACAACATCTAGTAGAATGGACGAATGGACACCTTTTCTACTTTCCCAAGGACTTGCAGGGATGATTGGAAAAGGACCGAGATCAAAAGAGGTAATTGAAGCAATTAAATTATACCGAGTTGTATATTTTGTTGCAGTTGGTGGTGCAGGGGCATATTATAAAAATTTTGTTAAAAAAGCCGAGGTTGTTGCCTATCCAGAGTTTGGATGTGAGGCAGTTTATAAGTTGGAGATAGAAGATTTCCCACTTTATGTTGGAATCGACTCTAATGGAAAAAGTATATTTTAGCTAGATAAAATACCCCTTTCTTCACATTAACCAGTAGAAGAGGGAATTTTCCCCTCAATCTTTTCTAATATCTTTGTTTGGTTAAAAAGCATCTGTGCTATCTCCTTTTGACTCTCCTCAATTTTTTCGATCCCTTGTTCAATTCTTTCTAAACCTTGCATTATTTGGACTTGAATCTTACCATTAGCTTTCCAAACATAAACACCGGTTATACCTATTGCTGTAAGACAAAGGCTCATTACAGCCATGCAAACTCCTAATATCTCCATTCTTCACCCCCTATAAAAACAGTTAAAATCCCAATTTCCAAATCTCAAAATCCTTAATCACTCACCAACGAGAATATCGCACGCAACAACTTTATCGTTATTTTTTAACCTGACAATAGAAACGCCCTTCGTATTCCTTCCAATCTGACGAATGGATGAGACAGAAAGTCTTATGACCATACCACTAGATGTTATTACAACAATCTCATCGGTATCGGAAACTTCAAGTATTGAAACGACATCCCCATTTCTCTCATCGGTCTTTATGTCAAGAACACCTCTTCCTCCCCTTTTTTTCAAAGGATAAAGTGAAAAATTGCTTCTTTTTCCATAGCCATTTTCTGTAATTGTAAGGAGGCTTTTCCCCTCCTTTACAACCCCCATTCCGACAAGAAAATCTCCTTTATCAAATCTCATCCCAATAACACCACTCGCTGTCCTCCCCATAGCCCTTATGTCTTTTTCATTAAATTTTAGTGCTTTCCCCTTCTTTGATGAAAGAACAATCTCATCTTCTCCGCTTGTTAGAGAGCAGGAAATAAGGCTGTCACCATCTTTTACATCCATTGCAATTATCCCTTTTTGCCTTGGGTTTGAAAATTCCGAAATTGCTGTCTTCTTTATCTTCCCATTCCTTGTTGCCATAATGATATACCCATCTTTAAATTCACGGACAGGAATGACTCCAGAGATTTTTTCATCACTTCCAACAGGTATAAGATTGATTATTGGTTTTCCACGACTAATTCTTCCTCCCTCTGGAATGTTATAGACCTTAAGCCAGTACAATCTACCTTTGTTTGTTGTTATTAAGAGAAAATCATGGGTTGATACAATAAAAAGCCTACTTGCAAAATCCTCCTCTCTTAATTCAACACCAGTAATTCCAATTCCTCCACGATGCTGTTTTTTATATACGCTTACAGGAATCCTTTTGATATAGCCAAAATATGAAACAGTAATTACAACATCCTCCTCTTTTATCAAATCCTCCATTCTAAACTCTTCTTCCTCTGGAATAATCACAGTCCTTCTCTCATCACCAAATTTTTTGTTTATTTCCAGCAATTCATCCTTTATAACCTCCAATATTTTTCTATGGGAAGAAAGGAGGTTTTTAAGATATTCGGCCTTTTTTATAAGTTCAAGATATTCCTTCTCTATCTTTCCTGCTTCAAGCCTTGTAAGTGCCTTAAGTTGCATGTCAAGTATTGCCTGTGCCTGTTTTTCTGAAAGCAAAAATTTTGTAATTATCGCCTTCCTCGCCTCTTTCGTATCTTTTGCACCCCTTATTATCTTTATTATTTCATCGATATTCTTCTGAGCAATCTTAAGTCCCTCAAGGATGTGAAGTCTATCCTCTGTAATTCTTAACCGATATTGTGACCTCTTTGTGATTACTTCATTTCTATGTTCAATATATAGATCAATGAGTCTTTTTAGATTCATCACCTCTGGTTGCTTTTCATTTATGGCAAGGAAGATGATTCCAAAACTTGTCTGAAGTTGTGTATGCTTATATAGCTTGTTTAGAATAACCTGCGGGTTTTCATCCTTTTTTACCTCCAAAGCAATTCTTATTCCATCCCTAGAAGACTCATCCCTCAACTCAGAAACTCCCAACGGCTTTTCCTTGTTTAATTCAACTATTCTCTCAATAAGATTTCTTTTATTGACCTGATATGGGATCTCTGTTATTACTATCCTCTCCCTTCCTGTCTCCTGCTTTTCAATCACTGCTTTCCCCCTTATTATGATAATCCCTTGGCCATTCTCATATGCAGACTTTATTCCGGATGTACCAACGATATATCCACCTGTGGGGAAGTCGGGACCTGGCATGATATTCATAAGTTCATCGATAGTAATTTCTGGATTATCAATGGTTGCGATTATTGTAGATATCACCTCAGAGAGGTTATGTGGCGGAATATTAGTTGCCATGCCAACTGCAATACCAGATGAACCATTTACGAGGAGGTTTGGAAGGACAGATGGCAAAACAACAGGTTCTTTCAAGCTCTCATCAAAGTTTGGGGAAAAATCAACGGTTTCATCTTCTATGTCTTGAAGTAAGGTTTGGGTAATGGGGAAAGATCGAACTTCTGTATATCTCATTGCAGCAGGTGGGTCACCATCAATTGAACCAAAATTTCCCTGTCCATCGACAAGTGGATATCTTATTGAGAAATCCTGGGCCATCCTTACCAAGGCATCATATACTGCCTGATCTCCATGTGGATGATACTTCCCCAAAACTTCACCAACAATCCTTGCAGACTTTTTGTAAGGCTTTTCTGCTCCAAGGTCAAGTTCAGACATTGCATATAGGATTCTTCTGTGAACAGGTTTAAGACCATCACGAACATCAGGAAGTGCCCTTCCAACGATTACCGACATGGCATAGTCGAGGTAGGAAGCCCTCATTTCATTTTCAATATAAGACTCTACAATCTCGGCCATTTCTTGATTAAATGATATAAAAAGATAGAGTGGTTAAGCAAGGATTATTTGTTGAAACTTCCTTAGGATTCTTTTATATCCATCCAACTTACATCTTCTCCATCTAAGCTCTATTTCTACTATATCATCGGCAAATTTTTTCCTTTATTGGATAAAATGAGTGTAGAAAACCTAGACAGGACTTGTCTCTACAGACTTATGGGTAGGTTACAGTGATTTTTATAAATTCCTAAAGGGGTTTGGTCCGAGTCGTTTTATCGTTTCGGTCATCTCCAAAGCCACCTGGGCAAACTTCTGTCCTTCTGAAGCCGAGACCCACTCCAGCCGGAAACGTTCGGGTTCAATACCAAAGTCCTCAAGTATAAGCCAAATAGCATCAGATCTGGCTTGGGCCTTAAGGTTTCCTTCGAGATAGTGGCAGTCACCGAGATGGCAACCACAGACAAGCACCCCATCAGCCCCCTTGGTTAAGGCATTTATTATCAGGTTTGGATGGATCATGCCCGAACACATCACCCTGATGATCCGGATATTTGGGGGATACTGAATTCTTCCCACACCAGCTAAGTCTGCACCGGCATAGCTACACCAGTTGCAACAGAAAGTCAAGATCAAAGGTTCAAATTCATCCGACATAGAATATCTCCTTCAAGAGACTGGCTCCAAAGCAGTTTCAACCATGGCCGCAAGCATTTCAGGCCTAAAGTGTCTCACATAAATTCCCATCTTAGGACAGGTAGCCATACAGACCCCACAGCCTTTGCATTTAGCCTCATCCACCTCAACCGTCTTCTTGATGGCCCCGTCACGCATATATTCAAGCAGAGTTATAGCCTTATATGGACAAGGGTCAATACAGTAAGCACAACCATCACAGTTCTCATCAACGACAAAAGAGATAACAGCATCAAGAGTAATCTCTTCCTTTGAAAGGATGGTTGCTGCGCGACCAGCTGCACTACTTGCCTGTGAGATTGACTCTGAGATATCCTTAGGCGAGTGACACAAACCAGCCATGTATATACCTTCGGTAGCAAAGTCCACTGGCCTAAGTTTCATATGAGCTTCTAAGAAGAAACCATTCTGGTCTAAGGGAACTTTGAACAGCTGGGCAAAGTCTTTATTCCCTGGATTGGGGATGATGGCTGGTGAAAGGACGAGTAAGTCTGGCTCAATTAAAAGATCTCTACCAAGCAGAATGTCCATGACCTTGACCTTCAGTCCATCCTCGGTAGAATAAACTTCTGGCTTTTTATCCTCATGATAACAAATGAATATTATCCCTTTCTCCCTCGCCTCTGTGTAGTAAGTCTCCTTAAACCCATAGCTCCTTATGTCCCTATATAGGATGTAGATGTTTGTCTGAGGGGAGGTCTCTTTTAGCTTTAAGGCATTCTTTATAGCTTGACTACAACAGATCCTTGAACAATAAGGACGATCTTTCTCTCGTGATCCAACACACTGAATCATTACTACAGAATTAAGACCCAAGATTTGAGGACTGGTGGCTAATCTCTCTTCTAGTTCCCGCTGAGTGATTACCCGATGGTCCTCTCCATAGAGATATTCTTCTGGCTTGTATTCCTCTGCACCGGTTGCCACAATAACAATCCCATGTTCAATCTCTTTGGTCGTCCCCAGGTTCTTACTCCTAATCTCTGATTTAAAATTACCAAAGGACCCATCTATCTTTGAAATTGAGGCACCAAGATAGAGTTTGATATTCTGAGATTGGTTCACCTGGTCTATCAAATCCTTGAGCATCTCATTTGGATCGCCGCCATCAAGTAAATAATGAATATGCCTTAGATTACCCCCAAGCTCTCCTTCTTTCTCAACCAGATGCACCTTAAATCCAGAATCTGCCAGGTCAAGGGCAGCCCTCATCCCTGAAGCCCCTCCGCCTATTACTAAGGCATTGTGATTTACCTTTAAGGTCTTTCCATAAAGGGGTTCAAGGAGATGTGACTTAGTCACCGCAATTCGAACCAGATCTTTTGCCTTTTGGGTAACCGCATCTTTATCGTTCATATGGACCCAGGAGCACTGATCCCGGATGTTTGCCATCTCAAAGAGATATGGATTTAAACCTGCCTGACGAATGGTATCGCGAAAGAGAGGCTCGTGGGTCCTTGGGGTACAGGCGGCAACGACTACACGATTTAGATTGTGCTCCTTGATCACCTCAACAATCTTGCGCTGTGTATCCTCGGAGCAAGTATAGAGATTCCTTTCAACATAGGTGACATTGGGTAATCCTTGGGCATATTCAGCGACTAAAGAAACATCGACCACCCCAGCAATGTTTATCCCACAGTGGCAGACAAAGACTCCAATCCGTGGCTCCTGCCCAGTGACATCAATCTCTGGTGGATACTCTCGCTTAGTGATCAAACTCCCTCGGGCTTCTGAGATCAGACCTCCAGCCTTTGCTGCCGCACCAGAGGCTTGCATCACCGTCTCAGGAATATCCTTTGGACCCTGGAACGCTCCAGCGACAAATATCCCTGGTTGTGATGTCTCGATGGGTGAAAATTCATGAGTCTTTGCAAAGCCAAAGGGATTCAGTCTTATGCTAAGTCTCTTAGCTAGAGCCTTCATCTCTTTATCAGGACGAAAACCAATCGATAAGACGACCA
>DNCM01000098.1 GCA_003498085.1 bacterium | reverse complement strand
TAGTAACCCAAGGGGAAACAGTGGAAGAAGTAATTAAGAATTTAAAGGAGGCTGTCAGTCTCCACTTGGAAGGGGAGGATTTGAGTGAATATAACCTTTCTCCTAACCCTTCTTTACTTATAACTATGGAGCTTGAATATGCTATGGCAAAATAAACTTCCTGTGTCTCTGGAGAGCAGGTAATCAAAGCCTTGGAGAAATTTGGATACGAAATAGTTCATCAAAGGGGAAGTCATGTATTTATCGGCATTTTTTGGAAAAAACTTTATAGGAAAAATTATAACAATTGTAGATTTACACTTTTATTTAGTTTTTTAGGTTATAACAAGACTGAATAGTTACAATTTTTTACCTTTTAAATTCTAAATCACTTGAGATTCAATTGATTTTTAGTATATAAGAAACCCTCGCTTTAACCAAAAAGGGCCTTTTTTACCAAAAAATTCAAATTTAGCCAAAAAGATATGGGTAAGTTTCAAGGGGATATCCTTGACAAAGACTAAAGATCTTTGTATACTAAAAACATGAAGAAATACTTATATATTTTAATAGGCTTGATTATTCTGGTAATTTTAGGGCTTAACCCTTTAAAGCCAAAGAATGTAAGTAGTGAAAGGAAACTTTCAGAAACCAAGATCCAAAGTCTTATTAGTCTTGAGGAAGCCTTTGTTGAAATCTCTGAGAGGGTAAAACCTGCTGTTGTTAATATAAATACAGAAAGGACAACAAAAATAAAGCCATTTAACCCATTTGGAGAGTTTAGATTTAGAAGCCCTTTTTTTGAAGAGTTTTTCAAGGATTTTTTTGATGCGCCAGAGCGGGAATTTAAAACCCAATCTTTGGGCTCTGGTTTTATTGTTGACGAAAGGGGGTATATTCTGACAAACTACCATGTTATTAAAGATGTAGATAAGATAGCAGTGACCCTTCTTGATGGAAGGAAATTCAATGTAAAAATTGTGGGAACTGATCCAAAG
Organism: bacterium; assembly: GCA_003498085.1. Classification (GTDB taxonomy): domain Bacteria; phylum UBA9089; class UBA9088; order UBA9088; family UBA9088; genus UBA9088. Next base: position 5,641 of record DNCM01000098.1, on the reverse strand, counting down.
ACAGATCTTGCCTTAATAAAGATAGACTCAAACAATCTGCCTGTTTGTATTCTAGGTGATTCTGATAGAGTAAAGGTTGGTTCTTGGGCAATTGCAATAGGAAATCCATTTGGCTTACACCATACTGTAACCATTGGAGTTATAAGTGCAAAGGAAAGATCTGTTGGTATTGCAGAGTATGAAAACTTCTTGCAAACAGACGCATCCATTAACCCTGGAAACTCTGGTGGGCCTCTTGTTAATATTAAGGGAGAAGTCATTGGAATAAACACTGCAATTGTTGGTGGTGGGCAAGGTATCGGCTTTGCAATTCCAATAAATATGGCTAAGAAGATAGTTGGAGATATTATTGAACACGGGAAGGTGAAAAGAGCATGGCTCGGAATACACATCCAAGATCTTACTCCAGAACTTAGTCTTTCTATGGGAGTAGATGTAGAAAAAGGGGTTGTCGTTGCTGGAGTTTTTAAAGATAGTCCAGCTGAGAAATGTGGCATAAAAAGGGGAGACATCATTATCGAGATAGATGGAAGAAAGGTAAGTACAGCAAGAGAGCTTCAGCAGTATGTTATAAGTCAAAGCGTTGAAAAGGAGGTTGAGGTAACCGTTATTAGAGACAAAGATAGGATTACTATAAAGGTAAAATTGGGAAAGATACCAGAAGATGAAGATATTGAACTAAGTAAGGAGGAAAAGGTATATACTTGGCTTGGAATAAGTGTTCAAGAATTGGCTCCTTCCCTTAGGGAAGAATTTGGTCTTTCTCCTGATGAAAATGGTTTACTTGTTTCTTTTGTTGCCCCAGGAAGCCCGGGAGATGAAGGCGGGGTCAAAAAGGGCGATATTATCAAAGAGGTAGATAGGAAAGAAGTAACATCTATAAAAGAGTTTAGGAAGATAGTATCTAAGATAAAGAAAAATCACACCCTCCTTTTTATTAAAAGGGGAAATTTCTCAATTTATACAACAATAAAAAATGAATGAGGTTATGGTGGATTATACCATTTATTTTTGCAGGGTGCCTTCATCATAAAATAAAGGATGAAAGTAGTTTTTTAAATAACTATGCAATTTTCTGCATTAAAAATGATCTTTGGGAGGAAGCAAGGTTCTATTTAGAGAAAGCAAGGGATGTCTTTCCTAATTCTCCAAAGATAAATAATAATCTTGGCGTAGTTTATGAATACCTCGGAGAAAAAGAACTTGCCATTTTATCGTACAAAAAGGCGATAAACATTAAGGAAGAAAAAGTTTATTATAAAAATCTTTCTTCAATTACAGATATAAAAATAAAAAAAGGTATAAAGGATGACATTTCTTCTGAAAAAATAAGGGTGGAAAAGGCTCTTCCTTTAAATATAGATGTTTCTTGCACCAACAGGGCTGGTCTTATTATTTCTTCTCAAGATAAGACCCTTACTCCATATTTTGTATCAATAATAAAAGAGAACTTACTTGGCAAGGTCAAATTTTCTATCTTTTATAAAGATGAAGATTGCTCGAGAAATAAGGAAGAAATCGAAGCATTATGTCGAAAACTTTTTTTCGACAATGTTCTTTGTGTTGATATTCTGGATTATAATGTTTCCGACCTTAAGATATTCAATGTTGAACCAAGGTTTATCAAGGATGAAAATAGATATGTATTTGATAGAATCTGGTATACAGATAGAAAGGCAAAACTTTCTTTTATCTTTTCATTTTTTGACAAAAATGGAACTATTCTGTGGAACGAAAGTTTTTGTAGGGAGGAGAATAAGAGATACAAGGGAGAAAATCCATCAGTTTATGATGCAACACTATTTGGCCTTTTAATCGAACCTGCAATTGAGGCATTTCTTTCTGAGATAAAACCTAAAACTTGTGTTATTGAAAGATGGATTGTACATTAATATAAATGATAAAGAAAATCTTTATTTTATTTTTATTCGTTCTTTTTTTCTTGATAGGAATTGGAATCATTAAGTTTTTTTCTTCCTCTTTTTTTGATATAAAGTATATAGTTGTTCAAGAAGATAAAAGGTTTAAAGAAGATGTTATTCTAGCAACAAAGGAGTTTTTTAAGAAGAATTACCGAATACTTACTCCAAACATCTTTAGGCTTAACAAAAAGGCGCTGTCAAGGTCTATACTTTCTGACATAAGGATAAAGGATGTAAAGATAAAAAAAATACCGCCAAATAAAATAATCATTATTGTTTTTCCAAGAAAAGCTTGGGCATGGATTAGAGAGGGATTTGGTGTAGATGAAAAAGGATTTGTATTTCCAATAGAAACAACAGAAGGCATTCCATTCATTAGAGGCTTCAGTGGCATAAAACAAGGAAGGAGGATAGATGTAGAAAACCTGGTTTTTCTTTGGACAAAGATGAAGGATTTTCTTTTCTTTGAAAAGGTAAAAGAGTTTCTACTTAAGGGAGACAAAATATTCTTTTTGATTGATGGACTATGGGTATGTGTTCCATCTGAAAAAGAAGATATGCTGAAAAACCTTATAAAACTTGATGTTGTTCTTAAGACAGACTTAAATAATGTAAAAATGATCGATCTCTCTTATGACGATGTTTTACTTTCTTCTTCTTCTTCTTTTTGAGGCAAAGGTGGTTGTTTAGACTCTTTAAGAAATACAACAGCCATTTTGGAAGCATCGCCATGTCTAGGTGCAAGTTTCAAGATGCTTGTATATCCAGATGGTACATATTGATAATCTTTTGCAATTTCCACAAAAAGCTTCTTTGCAACCTCTTTATCCTTAAGATGAGAGATAACATATCTATATGAGGTAAGGTTTTGCTTCTTTGCAAATGAGATCAACCTTTCGGCAAAAGAAGAAACAGCCTTTGCTTTTGTATAGGTTGTTTTTATCATCCTATGCCTAAATAACTCTGTTGCTAAATTGGAAAGGAGTGCTTTTCTATATGAGGTTCCTTTTCCAAATTTAAGATGTTTCTTCCTGTGTCTCATTACTTTCTTTCTTCCATAGTTTGATTAGATCCTTTAGTTCTGTCATTCCCAGAGTAAGGTTATACTCAGAAAGCCTCTCTTTTATTTCCGTAAGTGATTTTCTTCCAAAATTTCTCATCCTTAACAGATCATCCTCCTTTATGACTACAAGATCCCCAACCTTTATTATTCCTGCTGCTTGAAGACAATTCTTTGCCCTTACAGATATCTCAAGCTCATCTAACTCCATATCTAAAATCTTCTTCAAATTTTCCCTTTCTTCATCAACCTTTACAGGGGGTACTTCTTTTATTTCAAATGGTTCTGGTTCAATGAAGATAGATATATAATCAGATAATAATGATGCAGCGGAGGAAACAGCTTTTTTCGGATCTATTGCGCCATTTGTTGTAACTTCAAGGATAAGTTTTTCGTAATCTGTCATCATCCCAACCCTTACATTTTCTACATTAAATAATATCCTTTTAATTGGAGAAAAATATGCATCGACAGGAAGGGTCCCAATTCTTTCCTCTCTTTTTCCTTCATCGGCAGGAAGATATCCAACTCCTTTTTCAAGTTCCATTTCAATTTCTAGTTTTCCATCAGATACTGTTGCAAGATAGTGATCAGGATTAACTATAATAACATCTGATGGGGTTTTTATCATCCCTGCAGTAACAGAACCCTTCCCTGCAGAAAGAAAAAGCTCTTTTTTTTCATAACCTTCATATTTAAAAACAATTCCCCTGATATTTAATATAAGATCGATTGGATCTTCAACTATTCCCGGAATGGCCGTAAATTCGTGAAGGATGCCCTGGATTTTGAGCGATGTAATACATGTTCCTTCGATAGACGAAAGTAACATTCTTCTTAACGAATTACCTATTGTAGTCGCAATACCTTTTCTAAATGGCTCAATGGTTAATTTTCCATAGGTATCTGTTAAAACCTCCCATTCCAGTTTTTTTGGTCCTTCAAAAAACTTTCCTTTCATCTTCCTCCTTTTATTTAGAATAAAATGCAACGATAAGATTCTCGTCTATAGGTATATCAATTTCATCTCTTGTTGGATATTTTAAAATTTCGACCTTTTTACCATTCCTTTTTAACCAAGGTTTTTCAAATTCATTATAAATTTTTGGTTCGTTTTTTGCCTCTATGATATCATGCTGTTTAATAAGGTATGATGGGATATTCATCTTTTTTCCGTTTACTAAAAAGTGGTCATGGTTTACCATTTGCCGTGCTTCTCTTCGAGATACTGCCCAACCTGTCCGATAGATAACATTATCAAGTCTTCTTTCAAGTAGAATAAGTAAATTTTCTCCAGTAAGACCCGATGTATTTTTTGCTTTTTTAAAATAATTCTTGAATTGTTTTTCTAGTACTCCATATATCGCTTTAACCTTTTGTTTTTCACAAAGCTCTCTGCCATAATCAGAAATTTTCCTTCTTTGAAGGTTCAGGTTCGGACCAGAAAGTCCAGGGGGATACGGCCTTCTAGTGAAACTGCAAGTTTCAGAAAAACATCTTTTTCCTTTTAAGAAAAGCTTCTCTCCTTTACTTCGACATAACCTGCACTTTGGTCCCCTATATCTTGCCATCTTAATTAAATACAAATATTTTTATTTTAAATTTTTTCATACTCTTCTTCTTTTTCTTGGCCTACAACCATTGTGTGGAATTGGAGTTACATCCTTTATGGTTTTAATGTTTAGTCCTGCAGCTTGAACTGCTCTAACGGCTGATTCCCTTCCTGGACCAGGACCTGCTACAAAAATTAAAACATCTTTTACTCCATATTCTTGTACCTTCCTTGCAGCTGTGTCTGCTGCAATCTGAGCTGCAAATGGAGTCCCTTTTTTTGTCCCTTTAAAACCAACAGAGCCAGCACTTGCCCAACAGACTGTATTGCCGGATAGATCAGTAACTGTAACAATAGTATTGTTGAAGGTTGACTGAATATAAACACAGCATATCCCTATTTTTTTATCCTTCCTTCCTTCTTTCTTCTCTCTCTTCTTTTTCTTCTTCTCTGCCATTATTTCTTTCTTTTCACTCCTATAGTTTTTTTTGCCCCTCTTTTTGTCCTTGCGTTTGTATGGGTGCGTTGTCCACGAACAGGAAGGCCCTTTCTATGTCTTAAACCTCTATATGAACCTATTTCAATAAGCCTTTTTATATTCATACTAACCTCCTTGCGGAGATCTCCTTCTACCTTAATTCCAGATGTCTCTATTTCCTTTCTTATCGCTGTAATTTCTTCTTCAGAAAGATCCTTTGTCCTTTTATCGGAATCTACCTTAGCTTTCGTAAGTATGACGCGAGATAAATAGGAACCAATCCCATAGATATAAGAAAGTGCTGCTTCTATCCTTTTTTCTTTTGGAAGATCAACTCCTACTATTCTTGCCATAATAAGATTAACATTTTAATAGATCAACTAATATGATGTCAATAATTTTTTTTGAAACTTACCCATATCTTTTTGGCTAAATTTGAATTTTTTGGTAAAAAAGGCCCTTTTTGGTTAAAGTGAGGGTTTCTTATATATACTAAAAATCAATTGAATCTCAAGTGATTTAGAATTTAAAAGGTAAAAAATTGTAACTATTCAGTCTTATCATAACCTAAAAGTGTAAATCTACAATTATAATTTTTCCTATAAAGTTTTTCCAAAAAATGCCGATAA
>DNCM01000099.1 GCA_003498085.1 bacterium | reverse complement strand
TATTTTCTCTTCTAAATCCTTGTTTTTCTCCTCCATTTCCTTAAGTTTTTTACAATCTAGACAAGGATCCTCATCCTTTCTTTTTTGACCACTGTATTTTTCTCTTCTATCTTATCTTATTTATCGGCATTTTTTGGAAAAAACTTTACTTTATAGGAAAAATTATAATTATAGATTTACGCCTTTAGTTTTTTAGGTTATGATAAGACTGAATAGTTACATTGTTTTTTGGTATAATAAAACCAGAAAATAAACGAAGTAGAAAAATCAAATGAAGCCTGTGATTTTTCATTCTTGGGATCTATCGATAGAGGAGGCAAAGGCCCTTCAGGAAGAGCTTTCAAAAAAGGTTATTTTAGAGGACCAGTTTAGTCTTTTGGATATAAAATCCATAGGAGGGATAGATGTTTCCTTTGATCCCTATGTAAAGGCAGCTATTGCTATTATGAGCTTTCCAGAGCTTGAGGTTATTGAACATATGAGTGTAACAAAAGAGATTAATTTCCCATATATTCCAGAGTATCTTTCCTTCAGGGAAGGACCAATCATTGTTGAGCTATTGCAGAAAATAGAAAAACTACCCGATGTGCTTCTTTTCGATGGGCAGGGGATTGCACATCCGAGGAAATTTGGCATTGCGTCCCACATTGGAGTCATTTTTGATATACCAACGATTGGTGTCGCAAAGGATATCCTTTTTGGAAAATATAAGGAGCCGGGGTCAAATAGGGGTTCAAAAAGCTTGATATTTTCGCCAGATGAACAGATCATTGGGGCTTGTCTAAGGACAAGAAGTGATACGAAGCCTGTATTTGTCTCCTGTGGCCATAAGATTACTCTCGGTTTGGCAATCAATATCATCTTTTTCTCATCAAGATTCCGCATCCCAGAGCCTATAAGAAAGGCACATAATTTATCAAAACACTAAGACTGCAGAAAAGTGGAAGAAAGAGGCACCAGATGACTTTGATAAAAGCATGGCAGGTAATTACCCATTATTTTAGACTGCTGGAACATACATTGGAAAATATCCTACAACTATCAATTTTCAGATAAAGAGCTTAAGGATGTCCTTTCTTTAGCAGATAAGCCAATGAATTACATTATGTTCAATAATTCAACCATGTTTGAGGATGCATTGAGGCTAAAGGGTTTCTCCTCTTAGAATTTCTTGATCAGCCTTTCTTTCCTCTTGACAAGCTCAATTGAGAAGGCTTTGAGTTTCTTCATGGTCTCCTTATGTTTTTTCTCCCATTTCCTTGAAAGTCTCCTCCCATAGTATCTAAAAAGGGCATTTAGAAACTTAAATTTTAATATAAGCTTAATTACAGAGCGGAATGAGTAGAACTTGCGCAATGCCTTTATATTTCCAAACTGCAATTGGTATGGGGTCATATTTTTTGGTTCATAGACACAGTGCATCCCATCATAAAGGCTCCAATCATAGGTAAAGATTCTTCCAGCCTTATCGAACTCATCGAATGTCTTTGTACCAGGAAGGGGGGTAAGGATAAGAAACTGAACAGTATCTATCTTGTATTTTTTTGCAAATTTTTCGGTCTCCTTTATTGTCTCTACTCTATCCTCGTCAGAACCAAGGATAAACATCCCATGGATTCTGATTCCTGCTTTATGGAGTGCCTCAATACCTTCTTTTATCTCATCTATAGTTTGCCCTTTTTTGTATTCTTTAAGAGAACCTGGATTCACAGATTCAAAACCAATATAGACAAATAGGCAGTTTGTCTTTTTCATTAAGGCTAATAGTTCTTTATCCTTTGCAACGTCTATCCTTGTCTGTGCCGTCCAGCTTTTTAGAGAGAGGTTTTTTCTTGCTAATTCCTCAAGAAGTATCCTTGTTCTCTCTGGATTTGCTGTAAAGTTGTCATCGTAGAAGAATATAGAGCTTGGCTTCCGCCATTCAATCTCTGATATTACAGATTCAATTGACCTCATTCTGTATCCCCTTCCAAACATTGGGGTAACAGAGCAAAATGAGCAATTAAACGGGCATCCACGCGATGTAATTATTGGTATGATGGGCATCTTTTCATACCCAAAAATTGCTTGTATATCTGGAAATGGAATGCTATCAAGATCTTTAAGTAATTGCCTTTTTGGATTGTGTCTAAACTGCCCCTCTTCTATGTAGGATAATCCTTGTATATCGGATAAATTGCAGCCATTGGAAAGGGCTGAAACAAGTTCTTTTATTGTCTCTTCCCCTTCTTGGCGGATAACATAATGGCTGTAAGTCAGTGCCTCCTCTGGCCTAAATGTTGCATGGGGACCGCCTATGACAACAGGGATTCCCCTTTCTTTGATTGCACTTGCGATCTTGTATGCCTTCGGTGCTGTTGATGTTGTTGTTGATATGCCGACAAGGTCTGAAGAAAAAACGAAATCCCAATCAATTGGCAATAGGTCCTCGCAAAATATTCTAATATTATGACCTTCATTCTTTAAAATTGCAGAGACGATAGGAAGGCCAAGCCTTGGCAAGGGAAAGTCAGAGAATACATGCCAATCAGAAGATGCAGGTTCAATTAAGGTTATGTTCATACTGCTATTGCAAATCCACAAGCTTTGTCATCTATATGGGAGAGTGAGATAAAAACTGATGAGATATCCTTTTCTTCCTGTATCTTCTTTGCACGGTTTAGTAGATTCACAGATGGAGGGCTGTTACCATCGCTTACTATCTCTATATCAGAAAATAAAATGGAAGGAAAACCAACGCCCAAAGCCTTCATCACTGCCTCTTTTGCCGCAAACCTTCCTGCAAGCTGTGGGTATTTTCCAGAACAATACGAAAGTTCATTCTCTGTGAATAGTCTCTTTAAGAATTTTTCGCCCCATCTTTTATGGGATTTTTTTATCCTTTCTACATCAACGATGTCTGTTCCGATACCTTTTATCATTTTATTATCTTTATAATCTCATCGAGAGGAAGGAATTTAGATTCCTTTGTCCTTCTACTTGAAAGCTCCAGTTTTTCTTTTTCTGCCTTTTTTCCAATTATTATCTGCCAAGGTATTCCGATTAGGTCAGCGTCTGCGAATTTTTTCCCTGGGCTCTCTTCTCTATCATCATACAGTACATCTATCCCTTCCTGCAATAATCTTGAGCATACATCATCACTTAAACCTTTCTTTTCTGGATCAATACTTATTACAATGCAGTCAAACGGTGCAACTGCAGAAGGAAAGATTATTCCACGCTTATCGTAATTCTGCTCAATGATTCCTGCGATCATCCTTGAAACTCCAATCCCATAGCATCCCATCACTATGTAATGCTTTTCTCCCTTTTCATCCAAGAATTTAATGCCCATTACCCTTGAATATTTCTCTCCAAGTTTAAAGCAATGTCCAAGCTCAATCCCTTTTATCTCTTTCAACCTTCCATCACATTTTGGACAAAGATATCCATCCTTTGCATACCTTAAATCAAAAAATGAGTCTACATTAAAGTCCCTTCCAAGATTTGCATTTTTGTAATGATGGTCTTCTTTGTTTGCGCCAACGACAAAGTTACATCCATCTTCGATTGAATAGTCTGCAATGATCTTTAAACTAAGGCCAATTGGACCAGAGAACCCCAAAGGACCACCTGTTACTTCTTCTATTGTTTCGGAATCTGCCATAGAAATTTCATTTACATCTAATACTTTTTTTAGCTTTGTTATGTTTAGTTCATCGTCTCCACGGATAAGAACTGCGACAATACGAGAATCTGCCTTTAAAATAAGGGTTTTTATCAGTTTATTTGGAGGCTCCGAAAGAAAGCTTGATACCCTAACAACACTTTTTAAACCAGGTGTCTCAACAAGTTCAAGGGGTTTTTCTTCTTCGTTTGAACATTGAACTTCTTTTCCTACCTCTGCCTTTTCAAGCCCTGCAGAATACCCGCATTTTTCACAGACAAAGACTGTGTCCTCTCCATTCTCTGATGGTGCGATGAATTCATGCGTTAGACTTCCTCCGATAATTCCTCCCTCTGCCTCAACGATTATGTAACTAAAACCGCACCTTGTAAAGATTCTCTTGTATGCCTCAAAAAATTCTCCATACACCTCATTGGCAGATTCATCCGTTTGATGGAATGAATATGCATCCTTCATCACAAACTCCCTTGCCCTAATTACACCGCCTCTTGGTCTTGGTTCATCCCTAAACTTTGTCTGGATCTGGTAGAGAGAAAAAGGAAGTTTTTTATAAGAGCTAATCTTGTCACGAACAATATCACATATAACCTCCTCGTGGGTTGGGGCAAGGCCAAATTTCCCTCCCTTTCTATCCTTAAACTTGAACATATCGTCTCCATAAGCCTCCCACCTCCCTGTTTCCTCCCATAAGGATGATGGTGATAGGGCTGGCATGAGGAGCTCAATTGCACCAATTCTATTCATCTCCTCCCTTATTATATTTTCAATCTTCCTTAAAACACGAAGTCCCAAAGGAAGGTATATATAAATCCCTGAAGAAAGCATCTTTATTAGCCCTGCCCTAAGCATGAGCTTATGGGAGGTCACCTCTACATCCTGCGGCTCCTCAATTAGTGTATGAAGAAAATAGCTGCTAAGCCTCATTTTTGCATAAAAAATACCAATCCATTCCGATAAGTTATTTTACTATTTAGAAGCCTCTCCCGACAAGGAATAAGATATATCTAAATTCCCCATCTTATAAATAAGAAAACAAAAAAAATAGAAAGGGAGAAAAGTATCGGTTGAATCATTCTTCAGTATCAATATTTGCGGTACTTACATTAGATTTGATGAAAGTTGGGGAAGTTGTGTGCTGGAATTCTTGGCCAGTTACTGTAGTTAAGCACATATAAGGTAAGTCGTTGTTATTTTGATGTCTACTGTTAAAAAAATTTCATCAGCCGCAGCTTTGTTACCTTCGGGTCAATTATGACCTCATCGTGTTCAAAATCAAGTTTCATTCCCCATTTCTGCAAAGTAGCTGCCCCAATGATTGTCTCTTCTAAAAGGTTTGGGATTAACATAAACTCATCTGAGAAACGGTATCCATCAAGATAGAAATTAAGCCTTACAGCCTCCTTTGCAATAACCTTTCTTTCTTCTTCTACTGTTCCAAATTCCATTGGTTCAGGAAGGGTAGTGACCATCTCAAGCTGATAAGCCAACTCTGGTTTAATACAAGAATATGTTGCTCCTGAATCAAATAAACCTATAACTTCTTTTTCTCCCTTTGATCCTACTAGCCTTATTTTTCTCTCAATAACAGCCATTTGATCCTTATATCATACTTATCAACCCACAATTTTTAAGTAATACCCAAACCCTTTCAAAGGTAAGCGGCTACTTTATCTCTACCTTTGCACCGACTGCCTCAAGTTTCTTCCTTATTTCCTCTGCCTCTTCCTTGCTCACTCCTTTCTTTAATTCACAAGGTGCACTTTCGACCAATTCCTTTGCTTCTTTAAGCCCAAGTCCTGGAATGATTACCCTTGTCTCTTTTATAACCTGGATCTTATTCTCGCCAAAGCTTGCAAGATAAACATCGAAACTTGTCTTCTCTTCCTTTTCTGCCTCTGCTGATGGTACTTGCATTGGCTGTATACCAACACCAACAGCCATAGCAGGAGGAGCTGCTTTCACCCCAAATTTTTCCTCAAGTTCCTTTACTAAATCAGAAAGCTCAAGAACAGTCATACTAGAAATAGCATCGATAACTTCTTCCTTCGTCATCTCTTTCCTCCAATTTTAAAAATTCAAAAAAATTGTATTATTTGAATCCATACCTTTGCAACAATTTTTTCATTGTCTAAACATCTTATTCTTTTATAGAATTATCCTGAGTATGAATAGAATTTTTGCTATATTTAAAAGGGAGTTTTTCTTTTATTTTAACACAAGCTTTGCATACATTATCCTTTTTGTCTTCCTTATCCTTATAAACTGGCTATTTATGAAACCATTCTTCTTTATAAACGAGACAAGTATGAGACTTTTCTTTGAACTCTGCCCATGGTTTTTTCTGGTTGCCTGCCCAAGTATTACGATGGGACTTTTTGCCCAAGAGAAACACCAAGGAACGATCGAACTTCTTCTTACAATGCCTGTAAAGGAGCATGAGATTGTTTTAGGAAAGTTTTTTTCCTCCATAGGATTTCTTGCTGTTATGCTTATTTTCACCCTCCCTATTCCAGTTGCTATATCCTTTCTTGGAGAACCAGACATAGGTCCTATAATTGGAAGCTATCTTGCTTTATTTTTGCTAGGCTGTGCATATATTTCTATTGGTATGTTCTGTTCATCTCTTACATCAAGTCAGGTTATATCGTTCATCGTCGCTGTTGTTTTCTCTTTCATCCTTACGATCATAGGAGAAAATTTCGTCCTTTCTGGACTTCCAGGTTTTCTTGTTCCAATCTTTAGATTTATGAGCCTTGGGGCACATTTTGACTCTGTTGGAAGAGGTGTTATAGATTCGAGGGATATCGTGTTCTATCTTACCTTTATTGGTTTCTTTCTTTTTCTTACAACAGAAGTGATAAAATGTATAAGAAGAAAGAGATTTTCAATTTCTCTTTATTTTGTAGCTCTTGCAGTATTTTTTACTTTAAATTTCCTATCTTCTTATTTATTTATAAGGCTTGATCTTACAGAAGAAAATATCTATTCACTTTCTAAGTCGACAAAAGATATCTTAAAGAACCTTGACGATGATGTAAGTATTACAGCATATTTTTCGAGGAATGTCCCACCAAGGATCTCTGGTATAAGGACGGAGGTTTCTGATTTACTTGAGGAATACAGAGCATACAGTAAGGGAAAGGTAAAATTTTCATTCGTTGCCCCTGAAGATAGACCAGAGATAGAAAGACATGTTCAGATACTTGGCATCCCAAAAGTTCGAATTACAGTTGTTGAGAAAGACAAGATTGAGGCACATCCTGTGTACCTTGGAATAGATGTTTTCCACAAAAAAAATCATCTTGTTATTCCGTTTGTTCAGTCTCCAAACTTACTTGAATACGATATTACATCATCAATACTTAAGCTTTCAAAAGGGATGAGAAAATCTGTTGGTATTTTGGGGGATATTTCAAACTACCAAATAATTAAAGAGCTTACGGAAAAGGAGTATTCTTTTTCTTTGATAAAACCAGATGAGCCAATAAATGTGAATACTTTAGTGATAATTGGAAGCTCTTCTGTTAAATCAGACAAGATAATAGAATTTATTAAAAATGGCGGAGGAGTCTTTCTTCTCCAGGATACTATAAAGATAGATGGGCCTATAGCAATTCCAGAACCAGTACAAAATCCATTAGATGCCTATGTAAGCATAAGGCAGGATTTAGTTCTTGACCCCTTTTGTACACATGCGTCCTTTGATGGAGGAGGCTATCTTTTCACTGTTCCATATTTGTTTTGGATAAAGATAGAAAGAAATGGTTTCAACAGTGAAAATCCGATTACAAGTAACTTAGAAAGCCTCATTTTTCTTTGGACATCAACAATCGATGTAAAGACAGAAGCTGATATCCTTGTCTCATCAAGCAAAGATTCATGGACCCAGGAAGGGTATTTCGACTTAAATCCTAAGCAGATGATAATCCCAAAAGAAAAAAATTCCTATCCTATTGCAGTTTCATTTACACTTGAAAATGGAAGGGTAATCGTTGTCGGAAATACTAGGTTTATAGACAATAGGTGTTTATCACAATTTAAAGATAACAGTATATTTTTTATGAACTGCCTTGAATGGCTTTCATTTGGTGGTGAACTTATCGGTATCCGCTCAAAAGGAAAGGCAGAAAGGCCACTTAGGGCACTTTCAATTGAAAAGAAAGTTATAATGAAATATACCGTTATATTTTTCTCTCCAATTTTTGTAATCCTTTTTGGAATTTTAAAGATGTCATTACAAAGGATTAGAAAAGAAAGCGAGTCTTAAGAAAGTCATTGATTTTTAAAACATAAATCATTTTGCACAAAAAATTCTTGTCAAAAAGTCTTTATTTATTGTAGAATTTTTAATTTAAAGTAAAATGAAGGTTACAAAGAGAAGGAAAGAACAGGAAGGGATGTATGAAAAGAACAGGTTTTATGAGTCAAAGGAGGCGATTGAGCTTGTTAAAAAGCTTGCAATATCTAAGTTTGATGAGAGTATTGAGGTTCATATAAAGCTTGGAGTTAATCCAAAACATGCAGACCAACAGGTTAGGTCAACCTGTGTTCTTCCAGAAGGAACAGGAAAAAAAGTAAGGATTGCTGTATTTGCAAAAGGTGAGAAAGCAAGAGAGGCAGAGGAGTATAAAGCAGACATTGTTGGAGACGATGATTTAGTTGAGAAGATTAAAAAAGGGTTTTTAGATTTTGACGTCTGTATTGCAACACCAGATATGATGAAATCTGTTGGTCAGATTGGAAAGATTTTGGGGCCAAGGGGACTTATGCCAAATCCAAAGTCGGGAACAGTAACATTTGAAATTGGAAAGGCAATAAACGAGATAAGGTCAGGAAAGATAGAGTATAGATGCGATGAGTATGGTATTGTCCATACTGCTATTGGAAAGGTTTCTTTTGATAACGAAAAGATATACAAAAATTTTGTTACATTTGTAGATAGTGTTTTAAAAGCAAGGCCGTCTTCTGCAAAAGGCCAGTACATTAAAACGATAACGATAACATCAACAATGTCACCAGGGATTAAGATAGACCCAAAGTCTATAAAGAAAGCATTGGAATGAAGCAAGCACATATTGTAAAAGAGCGTATAGTTGACTCATTGAAGGAGAAAATTAAGGAAAGCGAGATAATTGTCTTAACTGATATGAGTGGCCTCTCTGTTTCTGATATAACAAATTTAAGAAGGGAGCTTGCAAAGGAAGATGCAAAGTATTTGGTTGCAAAGAATAGACTTTTTGCAAGAGCAGGAAAGGATTTAGATATTTTTTTTGAAGAAAGAATTTTTGGGCCAACGGCATTTCTTTTTGGAAAGGATGTATCTTCTTGTAAAGTTCTTTTGGATTTCATTAAAAAAAACAAAAAGCCAACAATTAAGCTTGGGTTTCTCAAAAATAAAAAGATAGAAAAGGAAGATGTAGAAAAAATAGCAAGGCTTCCAGAAAGAAAGGTTCTGATTGCCCAGGTTATATCTGGAATTCAGTCACCAATTTCTTCTTTGGTTTATACTCTTTCTGGAGTTATACAAAAATTCGTTTTTGTTTTATCCAGTATTGCTGAGGAAAAAAGCAATGATTGATTCTTTGAAAAATATGAAAAGACAAACTTCTATTGATAAAGTTAGAAATATCGGGATTATGGCCCATATAGATGCAGGAAAAACAACGACAACAGAGAGAATTCTTTACTACACAGGAAAAACATATAAAATTGGAGAGGTTGATGAGGGGACAACGATTATGGACTGGATGGAGCAAGAACAGGAAAGGGGGATTACAATTACATCTGCAGCAACAACCTGCTTCTTTAGGGAACATCAGATAAATCTCATTGATACCCCTGGTCATGTTGATTTTACCATTGAGGTTGAAAGAAGCCTCCGTGTTTTAGATGGTGTAATTGCAATATTCTGCGCTGTTGGTGGTGTTCAACCACAGTCAGAGACAGTATGGCGCCAGGCAAATAGATACCGTATTCCAAGAATTGCGTTTGTTAATAAAATGGACAGAGCGGGTGCTGATTTTCAAAGGGTAATAGATATGATGAAAGAAAGGCTTTCTGCTAATCCTATTGCGGTTCAGATACCATATTTTGAAAATGAGGAATTTTTTGGTGTTATCGACCTTATAGAAAAGAGGCTTATTGTTTGGGAAGATGAAGAGGGAACAAAGGTAATAAAAAAAGATATCCCAAAGCATTTTGTAGATAAGGTTAATAGTTTTCATAATTTATTTATTGAAAAAGTAGCAGAATGCGATGAAAGCTTGATGGAAAAATACCTATTTGAACAACCTATATCTCCCTTTGAGATAAAACAAGTAATAAGAAAGGCAACCATTTCTTGCAAATTATTTCCTGTTTTCTGCGGTGCATCGTTTAGAAATAAAGGTGTTCAACCACTTTTGGATGGAGTTGTTGACTTCCTTCCATCACCAGTAGATATTCCTGCGATTGTTGGAATTAACACACAAACAAATGAATATGAAGAAAGGCTTGCCCAAGACGATGAGCCGTTATCGGCCCTTTTATTTAAACTAGCACAAGATTCATTTGTAGGAAACCTTTCTTATATTCGGGTTTATTCTGGCTACCTAGATACAGGCACAGTTGTATATAATTCAACGAAGGATGTTAAAGAAAGGATAATCAAGATTTTTAGGATGCATGCAAATAAGAAAGAAGAGGTGGAAAGGCTTTACAGTGGTGAAATCGGTGCAGTTGTTGGGCTTAAAATTTCAACTACAGGGGATACTCTTTGTAAAAAAGAATACCCAATAGTCCTTGAGTCTATGCATGTTCCAGAGCCTGTAATCTCAATGGCAGTAACTCCTGCAACAATAAAAGATGAGGAAAAGATGAGTTCTTGTATGAAAAAACTCTGTGGTGAAGACCCAACATTTAGGATGAGCTATGATACCGAAACAGGAGAAAGTATTATTTGGGGAATGGGAGAATTGCATCTTGAGATAATGGTCGATAGGCTTTTACGTGAATATGGAGTTGAGGTTAGGACAAGTAAACCACAGGTTGCTTATAAAGAAACAATAAAAAAGAGTGTAACGGTAGAAGGAAGATATATAAAGCAGACTGGAGGTCGTGGTCAATACGGACATATTGTAATCACAATGGAACCAGCAGAACCAGGGGTTGGTATTGAATTTGTTGACAAGATAGTTGGTGGAAAGATTCCAAAGGAGTACATTCCCGCTATAAAAAAAGGGATAGAGGAAGCATCAACAAATGGTGTATTGGCTGGATTTTCCGTTGTTGATGTAAAAGTTACCTTGTTTGATGGTTCATTCCATGAGGTTGATTCGTCTGAACTTGCATTTAAAAATGCGGCAATTATTGCATTTCATGATGGAATGAGAAAAGCAGATCCAATTCTACTTGAACCAATAATGAAGATAGAAGTTACAATTCCAGAAGAATATCTTGGAGATGTGATTGGTGATTTAACTTCAAAAAGGGGATGTATTCAAGAGATACAACTTCTTGGTGATGGAAGGATAATAAAGGCTAATGTTCCACTTTCATCTATGTTTGGATATGCAACCGTTCTTCGTTCATTAACCCAAGGAAGGGGAATATACACAATGGAATTTTCTCATTATAATGAAGTACCAAGTGAACTTCAAAAGGAGTTTATAAAATGAAAGAAGAAAGAATAAGGATAAAGCTTAAGGCTTATGATCACAGGGTTCTTGACTACTCAACAAGGGAGATAGCTGAAATAGCAAGAAAGACAGGGGCAAAGATTGTTGGACCAATCCCACTTCCAACAAAGATTTCTAGATATACAGTCTTAAGATCAACAAACATCGACAAAAAATCTCGTGAGCAGTTTGAGATCAGAGTTCACAAGAGACTCGTTGACATTGTAGAACCTACAAATGAGACGATATCTGCTTTAATGGATATCAACCTTCCGGCTGGAGTTGATGTGGAGATAAAAAAATGATGTTAGGAAGAAAGATTGGAACGACACAGGTAATAAAGGAAGACGGAACTGTTATTCCAGTAACAGCAGTATCTGCTGGTCCTTGCTTTGTCGTTGATATAAGAACAAAGGAGAAAAATGGCTATTCTGCTATCTGTCTTGGTTATGAAGATACCAAAAAAGCAAACAAACCACTTTTAGGTTATTTTAAAAAACAAAGGATTTCTCCGAAGAAATATATTATGGAATTTAGAGAAGATGACCCTTCTAGTTATGAAATTGGACAAAAAATAGGAGTGGATATCTTCAAAGAAGGCGATATAGTCAAAGTAACTGGAACATCAAAAGGAAAAGGGTTTCAGGGTGTTGTAAAAAGACATGGTTTTTCTGGTGGTTTCGCAACACATGGTTCAATGTTCGGAAGGGTTATTGGCTCGAGTGGTCAATCTTCATTTCCATCAAGGGTTTGGAAAAATACAGGGATGCCTGGAAGGATGGGCGGATATAAAACAACAGTAAAAAATTTAAAGGTTGTAAAGGTTGTTTCTGAAAAGAATCTCATCCTTATTAAGGGTGCTGTTCCTGGTCCTCCAAAAGGGCTTGTAGTGATTAAGAAAATACAAAGTCTAAAGTCTAAAGTCCAAAACTAATGAAGGTAGATGTCATAAATATAAAGGGGGAAAAGCAAGAGGAGATAGAGCTTCCAGATGAGATATTTGCACAACCCATAAACGAAAATACAATTTATGAGGCAACAAAGGCATACCTTGCAAACCAAAGGCAGGGAACAGTAAAGACAAAGACAAGAGGAGAGGTTTCTGGAAGTGGAAGAAAACCTTGGAGACAAAAGGGAACTGGAAGGGCAAGGGTCGGCTCAATAAGAAGTCCGTTATGGAGAAAAGGCGGTGTTGTTTTTGGTCCTGTTCTAAGGAGTTATAAGATAAAAATACCAAAGAAGATAAAAAAGATCGCTTTGATCTCATCACTTTCCCTTAAAGCAAAGGAAGGAAAAATAATGGTTCTTGATAGTTTAGAGATAAAAAAAGGAAAGACAAAAATTGTTGCAGGGATAATTTCAAAGCTTTCCTTAAAGAAACCACTGTTTATCCTCCATGAAAAAAATCCTAATTTTACTATAGGATTAAGGAATATCCCGAATATTCATTCTGTACTTTATGATAATCTTTGTTCATACTATGTTCTTTCACATAACGAGATTGTTCTGACAAAAAAAGCAGTAGATAAATTGAAAGAAAAATTGGTTGGCTAATAAACTTAAAAAAAAGATAGGAATAATTGGGGCAGGTAGGGTTGGCTCAACAGCTGCATTTTGCATTGCAAATTGTGGGTATGCAAAGGAAATTATCCTTATCGATGTAATAGAAGAGCTTGCAGAGGGTGAAGCAGAGGATATAAATCAGGCAATAACCTTATTTGCTAAACCAACGATTACAATTTCTGGTAATTACGAAGACCTTTCCGACTGCCCTCTTGTCATAATAACAGCTGGAGCAAGGAGAAAACCAGAGGAGACAAGACTTGATCTTGCAAGGAAGAATCTTTCGTTGACAAAAGAAATCGTTCAGAAAATTGCATCTATCAATAAATATTGTATCCTTCTTGTTGTGACAAATCCTGTTGATATCCTGACATATTTTTCTTTTAAAATATCGGGATTTAAAAAGGAAAAAGTCTTTGGACTTGGAACGTACCTTGATACCTTAAGGCTTTGGTCTTTTATGAATAGGGAAGGGAAAGAAAAAAAAGACAGTATAGTGATAGGTGAACATGGCGATTCAATGGTTTTTGTCTCTTTTGATGATACCGAGATAATCAAGAAGGTAAAAAGTGCTGGAGCAGAACTTATAAGGAAAAAGGGTGGCTGTGGATGGGCTGTTGGTATGGCAATATCTGATGTTGCAAAATCAGTTTTGCTTGATGAAAGAAGAGTTTTTCCTATAAGTTCAGTTATCGACGATATAGCAATAAGTATTCCTACAGTTGTTGGGAAAGAGGGAATTTTGGACTATCCAGAGCTTAAATTGTCTCAAAAAGAAAAAGAGGCATTTTCCATCTCGTCAAAAATAATAAAGGATGAGATTACAAAAATTTCTTTATGAATTCCTCTCCATTAATAATTGGAATATTTAGCTCTTTTGCCTTTTTTAGCTTTGTCTCGCCAGGTTCCTCTCCAACGACAAGATAGCTTATCTTCTTCGATACACTATCAGAGACAACTCCACCTAAACTTTCAAACTTAGCCTTTATTTCATCCCTTGTCATCCCAGGAATTGTCCCTGTAATAACGACGATTATATCTTTGTATGGAAGTGGTCTTTCCTCTTTTACTGCCTCCATGCAGACACCAAATACCTCCAGATCCTCGATGAGCTTACTTACATCATCCTGACTTAAAAACTGGATTATGGAAACAGCAGTTTTTTCTCCTATCTCATTTATAGATATGAGCTCTTCGTAACTTGCATTCATGAGGTTCCTCAAAGAACCAAACCTTTCTTCCAAAACTTTACTGGTCGCAGAGCCTATATTTGGGATACCTAATGCACAGATAAGCCTATTCAATGGCATCTTCTTGCTCCTTTTGATTGCGTCTATGAGGTTTTTGGAAGACTTCTCATCCCATCTTGGAAGATTAACTATGTCTTCCTTTTTTAGGGTATAGATATCCTGGATCTTCTTTAATAGGCCACAATCAACAAGCTGAGAAACATTTTTCTCCCCCAAGCCCTCAATGTCAAGACAGGGCCTTGATGCAAAATACTCTATCTTCCTTTTCAATTGAGCTTGGCAGTTCATCCCTGTGCAATAATTCCTTGCCTCTTCCTCCTTCCTTACAACAGGTGCACCACATACAGGACAGGTCTTAGGAAAAGAAAATGGAAGATTCCTCTTTTTTGCTGGAATACAAACAATAACCTTTGGGATGACATCGCCAGAGCGTTCGATGATTACACTATCTCCAATCCTTATATCCTTTTTCTTTACCTCATCTTCGTTGTGCAATGTCGCCCTTGATATGATTGCACCAGAAAGCCTGACAGGATCAAGGATTGCAACTGGCGTTAAACATCCTGTCCTTCCAACTTGGATTTTTATATCAAGAAGCTTTGTTGTTGCCTGTTCTGGTGTGAATTTGAATGCTACTGCATACCTTGGTGCTTTTGATGTCCAGCCAAGTCTTTTATGGTATTCATAAGAGTTTACCTTTACAACAACACCATCTGTATCATAGTCAAGGTCTTTTGCCTTATTCTCCCAGACTTTACAATATTCCTTTATTTCTGCAGCTGTCTTTGTAAGGGAAAAATTTGGTTCAACTGGAAGACCAAATTTCAAAAAGCTTTTTAATGCCTCATGATGAGTTTGAAATGGAAATGACGACTCTGCCAATGTATGCAAAAATATCCTCAATGGCCTTCTTGTGACCTCCCTTGGGTCAAGTAGGTGTAAGGAGCCAGCAGCGGCATTTCTTGTGCTTGCAAATGTAGGAAGGTTTTCTTTGATCCTTTCCTCATTTATCAAACAAAATCCTTTTTTTGTAAGGTAAACCTCTCCTCTTACCTCAAGGTATTCTGGCGGTGTTCCAAGGAGTTTTAGTGGAAGGGAAGAAATAGTCTTTAGGTTTAGTGTGATATCATCACCGGTTGTTCCATCTCCCCTTGTTATTCCACGGGTAAATATGCCTTTCTCATATATCAAAGAGACACCAACGCCATCTATCTTAAGTTCAACGGTAAATTCAGGGATGAACCTAAGATTTTTCCTTACCCTTTCTATAAAATCATCAAGTTCATCGAAAGAGTATGCATTATCGAGGGAAAGCATTGGAATTTTATGTCTTACATGGCTAAACTCCTCTTGAACAAATCCAGAGACCCTCTGTGTTGGAGAATCTCCTGTTATAAACTCTGGATACTTTTCTTCGAGATCTTTTAGTTTCTTAACAAGCATGTCATATTCGTAGTCCGATATCTCCGGCTGTCCCTCAATGTAGTACTTGTAGTCGTAATACCTTATAAGTTCTTTAAGATTTTCTATTTCGTCTTTCACCATCTCTTTTTTCATATTTCGTAACTATTCAGTCTTTAGTCA
>DNCM01000171.1 GCA_003498085.1 bacterium | reverse complement strand
AATAGCTGAATAGTTACAAAGAAATAAAATTTTGCTTTCTTTAGGTTTATATAAGAAACTCTCACTTTAGCCAAAAAGGGGCTCTTTTACCAAAAAATTCAAATTTAGCTAAGAAAGATATGGGTAAGTTTCAATCAAGTAGTCCTTGACAATAAGGATGGTGGATGTTTATAATTTTTCAACTATGTTTCCAGAGTATATTGTCTATGAGCCAATATTGACGGAGAAGTCTTATTATCTCCGTAAGCAAAATAAGTATGTCTTTTTGGTTAATCCAAAGGCAAATAAGATAGAGATAAAAAAGGCAGTTGAAAGTGTATTTAATGTAAAGGTTGCATCAGTAAACACAATGAATGTTCATGGAAAACCAACAAGGAGAAGAATGATCGAGGGGAAAAAACCCGATACAAAAAAGGCAATTGTAAAATTGGCAGAAGGTCAATCCATTGGAATTTTTGAGGGAATATAAATATGGCGATAACGAAATGTAAACCAACAACATCGTCAAGAAGGCGAATGTCGTTTCTTGTTCAAGAAATAACAAAGAAAAAACCTGAGAAATCTCTTCTTGCTCCGTGGAAAAGCTCTGGTGGAAGAAATAATCTTGGAAGAATAACATTATCCCATAGGGGTGGTGGTGCAAAAAGAAGGATAAGGATTGTTGATTTTAAACGGAAGAAATATGGAAAAGAAGGTGTTGTTTCTGCAATTGAGTATGATCCAAACCGCTCAGCGAACATCGCCCTTTTGAAGTATGATGATGGAAAAAAGGCATATATCATAGCCCCACAGGGAATACAGGTTGGGGACAGTGTAGTTTCATCCTTAGAGCCAATCAAACAAAAAATAGGAAATACTATGTCCCTTAAAAATATTATGGTTGGAACGGAGATTTATAATATTGAACTTAGGCCTGGAAAGGGTGGTCAATTGGTAAGGTCTGCAGGAACCTCTGCCCAACTTATAGCAAAGGAGGGAAATTACGCTCATATAAAACTCCCGTCTGGTGAGGTAAGGAAAGTCTTACTTGAATGTAAAGCAACAATCGGCAGGGTTGGAAATGTCGATTGGGAATTGGTGAGCTTAGGAAAGGCTGGAAGGTCAAGGCACAGGGGAATTAGACCAAAAACAAGGGGTGTTGCAATGAATCCCCACGACCATCCAATGGGTGGAGGAGAAGGAAAGACATCTGGCGGAAGACATCCCTGCAGTAAAAAAGGGCTTATAGCAAAAGGAAAGAAAACGAGAAAGAAAAATGCTTTGTCAAATAAATTTATCATAAAGAGGAGGAAGTAAAATGAGTAGGTCTGTAAAGAAAGGACCGTATGTAGAACCAAAGCTTATTGAAAAGATTAAAAAACTAGGGGAAGAAAAGAAACCTGTTAAAACATGGGCAAGAAGATCGGTTATTCCACCAGAGTTTGTAGGCTACACATTTCTTGTTCATAATGGGAAAAAGTTTTTACCAGTATTCATTACAGAAAATATGGTTGGTCATAGGCTTGGTGAATTTGCTCCAACAAGGACATTTCGAACACATGCAGGCTATCATACACAAAAATCGAAAACAAAAACATAATTTTTTAGGCAAAATTATTCAACTGATCATTTATAGTCATTCAATATTTTTAAAATTTCCCTCACTTTATTTGCAATACCTTGTGGAAAAAGATCGTACTTTTCTAAAAGCTCCTCCCTTTTTCCATGTTCAATAAATTTATTCGGAAGGCCTAAGGAATAAACCCCTACATCTTTATCTCCTAAAAAACTTGCGACCTGCATACCGAATCCACAGGAAATACTTCCTTCTTCAACAGTTATTACCACTTTTTTTATATTTTTTATAATAAGCTCATGATCAATAGGTTTTATGAACCTTGCATTTATAAGGGAGGGATAGATCCCATCATTTTTCAAAGTAGAAATAGCTTCAATTGCAGGATTAACCATAGAACCCACTGCAATTATTAGACAATCTTTCCCTTCCTCTAAAAGCTCTCCCTCTGGTATAGTAAATGGAGGAAGACTTAGATCATATTCCTCTTTGTCTGCTCCCCTTGGATAACGGATAGCAAAAGGGCCGTTGTAATCAATCCCTGTTTTTATAAGCCTTGCAAATTCATTCATATCTGATGGTGCACACAAAACCATATTCGGTATACTCGAAAGGTATGCAATATCGAACAGGCCTTGATGGGTTTTTCCATCTTCACCAACGATTCCTCCTCTATCTACCATAAAGACAACCGGTAGATTCTGAAGGGCAACATCATGGACTATTTGGTCATACGATCTCTGTAAGAAAGTAGAATAAATACAGACAAATGGCTTAAGACCCTCCTTTGCCATTCCTGCTGCAAGGGTTACTGCATGTTCCTCACAAATCCCAACATCAAATGCCCTTTTTGGAAATTCCTTAAAAAATCTGGAAAGACCACAACCTTCTTTCATTGCAGGGGTAATTGTAACAATCTTTTCATTATCTCTTGCAAGCTCTGTGATTATCTCACCAAAGACTTGGGAATATGTCTTTTTTTGTGGAAGAAATGGCTTTCCAGTTTCAATATCAAATGGGGAAGTCCCATGGAACCATTCTGGATTTTCCTCAGCGGGTCTATATCCCCTACCTTTTTTTGTGATTACATGAAGAAGTATTGGTCCTTTTTGGTCTTTTATGTTCTTTAGAGTATTTATTAAAATAGGTAGATTATGACCATCTATAGGCCCAATGTACCTAAAGCCAAGCTCCTCAAATAAAATACCAGGGACAATCATTCCTTTAACTCCCTCTTCGATTTTATGGGAAATCTTAACTGCCCTCTTCCCTAAAGGGAGCTTTTTTATAAGCTCATTCATATCCTCCCTAAACTTGACATAAATAGGAAGTGTAATAAGCTTATTTATGTATTTTGCGAGTGCACCAACAGTCTCTGATATCGACATCTCATTGCTATTTAGAATAACAAGTATATCTCTTTTTTCTTGACCTGCATGATTCAATGCCTCAAACGCCATTCCACCTCCAATTGCACCATCACCAATCACGCAAACAACCTTATAGTCCTCTTGTTTTAGATCTCTTGCAATTGCCATACCAAGACCTACTGATATCGATGTTGAAGCATGCCCTGTATCAAAATGGTCATAAGGGCTTTCTACTGTCTTTGGAAAACCAGATATTCCACCAATTTGGCGGAGTGTATGAAACTTGCTCCATCTTCCTGTTAATAGTTTATAAGCATAACTCTGATGTCCGACATCCCAGATTATTTTGTCTTTTAGAAAGGAAAATACATAGGCAATGGCAATCGTAAGTTCAACTACACCAAGCGATGATGCAAGATGCCCTCCTGTCTTTGAAACTACTTCTATAATCTTTTGGCGAAGGTTATAGGCTAGTTCTGTAAGTTCTTTTGAGCTTAATTTTTTAACATCTTCTGGTGAGCCTACCACAACTCGTCACCTTTCAAAACCTTGGTTATCTTAACAGCAATGTTCCCACCATAAATGCCTGGGTTACCGATAAATCTCGGTTTTCCTCCTGAATTTAAAACAACACCATCCGACACTTTTCTTGAAAGCCTCAAAACATCACCGCAAGAAAGCTTTAAAACATCGCCCATCGTTATTCTTGCCTTGCCAAGTTCAACAACGATTGGAAGAGAAATAGATTCAACAGCATTTCCGATACCAGATGTAGGTTTTTCTTCTTCTTTTGGTTTTGTTGTTAATTTATTAAGAATTGATTCAAGGCTTATAAAAGGAATGCAGAAACATATCTCTTCTTCCCTTTCACTTATCTTTGTCATAAGTTTAATCTTTACAACAATATCATTATCCGAGAGAACTTTAATAGAAAGGGGGTTTGTAACAATATCAGAAAGGCTAAAATCTACTTTTTCAACATCTACCCAAGCATTCTTTAAACCTTCAAAAAAACCTTCCATCATTTTTTTAAGAAGTTCTTTTTCTGCAATCGTTATCTCCCTTTTTATCTCTATATCCTCCCCAGTCCCTCCTAGGAACTTATCGATGATGTAGAAAGCAAGGCTTGGTTTAATCCAAAATATAGATTGTCCCTCAAGAGGGGGTTGATTGATTACCACAAGAATTGTTGGATACTGGTACTTTGAGATAAAGTCTAGGTAATTAGTCTGGATTGGGTCATCTTGTTCAACTAGTATTTCTTCCCTTAATCTATTAGAAAGCCAACTAGAGATCTCCTTTGCAAAGTTATCGTAAATCATCCTTAACGCAAAGATATTTTCCTTTGTCAGCCTTTGAGGATTTCTAAAGTCATAATCCCTTATTTCTTTTTCCATAAGGTTTAATCTACTAAATTATATCTATTTCTGTCAATAAGTAAACCCGAAAGAGAAAACGATAGATGAATGAGATATAGCCAAGTCAACATTAACACCTGAAATTATCCCTCCAATTCCAATAGATGGACTATTTTCATCAAACCCACATCTCATAAATACATTCCTCCTTTTTGTCTCAAGACCAAAATGGAAGGTTGTTTTCTTCTTGTTTTTTATATCGAAAGAGAAAAGGTATTTTTTATAACTAAAACTAACCCCCCCTCCAAAACCCATATCATCCCTAAAAAAATTAGAAAGAATAAGGGAAAGGGAAATATTAGGTTTTAATGGATAATAAAGAGAAGAATCAAGCCCAATACCCCTTCTTTTATTATCAGATGACTTAAGAAGTTTAAATGAACCACCAACTGAAAGTTTATCTTTAACTTTTCTTCCATAAGAAAAATACAGGGCTTTATTGGATGATCTTAATGCACCGATTCCAAGGCTACCTTTTTTTACATTTGGAACAACAAAGCCTATGGAGTCGTAAAATCTATCACCACTTGTGTATGAAAAGGACATCTTGTACGATGAGACAGAAGAAAGATTTGCTGGATTAAAAAAAATGGAATATGGTTCATCGGATATAGAAAAAAATGCGCCTCCCATACCAATATATCTTGCTCCGGATACAGGAAGACTCACAAGAGAAAAACCTTGTACAGAAACAAGAACCCCAACTATTATCTTCCACATTTTTCTACCTCTCCTTTATTTTAGAACATCTTTTTGTATCATCTTTCCTATGAAACTCTTTTATGTTTATAACAACTATTCCATCTTTAAAGTTTTTGCTTCGCTCTATTTGCGAGATACTTAATACGTGTATTTTATTTAATCCTAATCATCCCAGGAAGAAGCTCTCTTCTTTTTAATATCTTACCTCCCTCTTTGAAAGAAACAGCCCTTTCTTTTCCAACAACTTCTACTTTCTTCCTTCCTAGTTTTTTTGCCTCTTCAGGAACATCTAACCCAAGAATCTTCTTTAGTTTTTCCTCTCCCCAAAAATCCCCAAGATAGAGTTCATAAATGGTTAAACTTGTTTCGAAAAGAAACCTGTTATATTCTTCTCCTCTTTTGTGAATTCCAATATCGTCTGGCATTATACCCTTTTCTTCTTTAACATCTCCCTTTATTATCCATTTTGTCAGGCCTTTATCGAATATCTTACCGGATAGCCTTTTCTCCTTTGTTTTTATATTTTGATACCACTTTTGGTCAGACAAAATCGGTATCCATCCCGTTTCTTTTTTCTCGCAACCTCCTATAAAAAAAAGAAGGATGACAAGAAAAAATTTCATAGCAAATATTATAGTAATTACAAATTTAAATGTCAATTTTCTGATATTGCTGTTTTGATAATGAATAAGACAAAGTGCATAAAAAAGGTGTGAGATAAATTGCGCTTATGGCCTTTAAATTCTATAACTCCCCCTTCACTTCATTATATGCCCTTTTTATTGCTTCAATATTTCCCTTTATTAAATCTTGTTTTTTCTTTCCAAGCTTTTTTTCTGTATAGGAAATTAGCCTTTCTTGGTCAATGAGTCCAGATACCCTTGCAAGGGCAGAAAGCATTGGTGTATTTGGAATGTCTCTTCCAATGGTCTCGATAGCAATCTTTGAGGCATCCACTGTAAATATTTTTCCCTTTTCTATTTTCTTTTCCTTCCTAAAATCAGGGGGCATGCTTTCTGTGTTCACAAGGAGAATTCCATCGTCAGGCATTCCAGATGTTACATCAGCGGTGTCTACCAATGTTGGATCTAGAACAACAACGATATTTGGAGACTTTACTCCACAATGAATATTGATTGGTTTATCACTTAGCCTATTGAATGCGCAAACAGGTGCTCCCATCCTTTCTGGCCCATACTCTGGAAATGCTTGGATATATTTTCCACTCTCAAGGGCTGTCTCGGCAAAGATTAGCGCCGCTGTCTTTGCACCCTGTCCACCCCTTCCGTGCCAACGAATCTCTATCATTTTTACCTCCTCCTTTTATAAAGAAAAATCATTACCAAGATATATCTCCCTTACTTTAGGATTATTTATGAGCTCTATTGATGAACCTTCAAACAATACTTTACCGTCAGAAATTATATAAGACCTATCTGTTATCTTCAATGTTTCCCTGACATTATGGTCTGTTATCAAAACACCAACCCCTTTATCTTTAAGATGTTTTATTATCTCTTGAATTCCGGAAACCTTAATTGGATCAATACCAGTGAACGGTTCATCAAGCAAAAGAAACTTCGGGTTTATTGATAGAACCCTCGCAATCTCAAGCCTCCTCCTTTCTCCACCAGAAAGCGTCCCCGCTTTATTATTAGCAAAGTCAAGAAGTCCGAACTCAGAAAGTAACGATGTGATTTTTTTTTCCCTTTCAAATTTGTCCTCCTCTATAAATTCGAGGATAATAGTAAGGTTTTCTCTTACTGTAAGGCTTTCGAAAATTGATGGTTCTTGAGGAAGGAAACCAAGTCCTTTTCTTGCCCTTTTATAAATTGGAAGATTGTTTATATCTTCTCCATCTAGCATTATCTTTCCCCTATCTGGTTCAATTAACCCAATAATTGAATAGAATGTTGTTGTTTTTCCAGCGCCATTTGGACCAAGCAATCCAACAATCTCGTCCTCTCCTACCTCAATACTCACACCATCTACAACAGCCCTATCTTTATAGTATTTTGTAATTTTTTCTCCCACGAGTTTCATTGACATCATAATTTTACACCAAAAATAATTGATTTTGCAAATAGTTTATATTTTGAATAAAAATTTGAATAATCTTTCCATTAGTAAATTTCAAAATAAACAGTCCTTGATTTTGGGCATTGGCTTGTCTTATAATAATTCGAAAATGGAGTTTATAGCAGATTTTCATATACATTCAAAATATAGCAGGGCGACAAGCAGAGATATGGACATTCCAGAAATTGCAAGATATGCAAAACTTAAAGGTATCTTACTTGTTGGAACAGGTGATTTTACTCATCCAAACTGGCTTTCTCTTCTTAAATCAAGGCTTAAACAAACAAGCGGCAATCTATTTGAGTATGACGGTATAAAGTTTATCCTAACAGGCGAGGTATCAAACATCTATAAGCAGAATGATAGAATCTACAAAATCCACATCATTATTTTTTCACCAAGCTTTGATACTTGTGACAAAATAAATGAAAAGCTCTCAAGATACGGGAATCTATGGGCAGATGGAAGACCAATCCTCTCTTTGTCTTCTAAAGACTTGGTTAAGATGCTTTTGGATATTGATGAAAATACATTCGTTGTTCCTGCACACATATGGACACCGCACTTTTCCCTTTTTGGTGCAAACTCAGGATTTGATTCCATAGAGGAGTGTTTCGGAGAAGAACTAGAAAACATATATGCTTTAGAAACAGGACTTTCTTCTGATCCAAAGATGAATTGGAGACTATCCTCCCTTGACAGATATAGCCTAATCTCAAACTCAGATTCCCATTCTCCATCTAGAATTGGAAGGGAAGCAAATGTCTTTGATTGTGATATAAATTACGGCGATATCATTTCTGCCCTCAAAAATAAAGATAAAAATAAATTTTTAATGACCATTGAATTCTTTCCCGAAGAAGGCAAATACCATTATGATGGCCATAGAAACTGTGGGGTTTGTTTTTCCCCAGAAGAAACTGGGAGAAATGACTACAAATGCCCAAAGTGTGGAAGGAAATTAACCCTTGGGGTTATGCATAGAGTCTGCAAGCTTTCTGACAGAGACGAGGGCTTTGTTCCAGGCAATGCTATCCCATACAAAAACATCGTACCATTGGATGAGATAATAGGTGCAGTTCAAGGAAAAGAGTCACAATCTATCGCTGTAAAAAAAGAGTATTTAAATATTCTTGAGAATCTTGGCTCTGAACTTGACATTCTCCTCAAAATACCGAAAAAAGAACTTGAAGTAAGACTTTCCCCCGAAATATCCTCTGGAATAATAAATATGAGGGAGCAAAAGGTAGATATAGAACCTGGTTATGATGGTGTCTATGGTAAAATAAAGATACGCCAAGAGGAAGAAAGGCCTAAACAGATGACCCTGTTTTAATCAAATTCCAATTCTACTTTTTGTTTCTTTATATCTGATAACTAAACCTTTGCGTTTTCAGATAATAGCGAGTTTTCTGGTTGTAGAAAACACATCAAAGCTTCACAAAATATCAATGTTTCTTGGTACTAGAGACCTTTTGTATCTTTTAGCCTGCTAGTCCTAAGCGTTGCTTTTCATCACAAACTCCTTTTATTTCTTCTTCAATGATCTTTCGTCACCTTGCTCTTAAACTTCCATTTTTCTTTTATACAGACATCATCTTTCTTATAAATTTGAAAAATCCTTTATAAAATTTCTTAAGATTTCTTTTCCGAATATGGTAAGGATGGATTCAGGATGGAATTGAACACCGAATATAGGGTATTCTTTGTGTCTTATTCCCATAATCTCCCCCTCTTTTGTTTTTGCAGAGACCTCAAGGCAACTAGGAATACTCTCTGGCTCAATAACCAATGAATGATATCTTGTTGCAATAAATGGGTTTTCTATGTTTTTAAATATGTCTCTTCCATCATGGAAAATCTCCGAGGTCTTTCCATGCATAAGTCTCTCTGCAGAAACTATTTTCCCCCCAAAGATCTCCCCGATTGCCTGATGGCCAAGACATACACCAAGAATTGGAATATCCTTTCCAAATTCTTTTATAACATCCTCTGATATTCCTGCATCTTTTGGTTTTCCAGGGCCTGGTGAAATTACAATGGCACATGGAGAAAGACTTTTTATTTCATCTAGAGTGATTTTATCATTACGGAAAACAAGAAGTTCTTCTTTTCCTTCTAAAATTTCCCCAATATACTGGACAAGGTTGTATGTAAAAGAGTCGTAGTTATCAATGATAAGAATCATCTTGCTTTACAATTCGAGTCCATCTTCTGCCATATCGATTGCAGAAAGCATAGCGGATGCCTTGTTTAGGCTTTCTTGATACTCTTTTTCTGGATCTGACTCGGCAACTATACCTGCACCTGCCTGTATATACGCAGTACCATTGTAAAGAAGGATTGTCCTTATGGTGATACAGGTATCCATATCCCCAAAAAAGCTTATATATCCGACAGCACCAGCGTAAGGACCCCTTCTTCTATCCTCAAGTTCATCGATAATTTCACATGCCCTTATCTTTGGGGCGCCGGTTACTGTCCCTGCAGGAAATGATGCTTGCAAAAGCTCAAAAGGACCTAATCCTTTTTTTATTTTTCCCTGGATTGAACTTACAATATGCATTGCATGAGAATATCTTTCTATCTTCTTAAATTCTTGTACATTAACACTTCCAAATTCACATACTCTACCGATGTCATTCCTTCCGAGATCAACGAGCATTATATGTTCGGAAAGCTCCTTTGGGCAAGCAAGAAGCTCCTTCTCGAGCACCTTATCTTCCTCTTCTGTTTTTCCCCTTTTCCTTGTTCCAGCAATGGGTCTTGTCTCTACAATGTCCCCCTCTAGGCTAACAAGCTTTTCTGGTGATGAGCCGATGAGTTTTATATCGCCAAAGTTGAGAAGAAACATATAGGGTGAAGGGTTTATATATCGGAGTGCCCTATAGATAGAGATATAATTAGCCTGAGTCTTTCTTTTTATTCTATGAGAAAGGACAACCTGAATAATATCACCTTGTCTTATATACTCCTTTGCAGACAAAACCCATTTTATAAAATTACTCTTTTTTGTTTCAAATACAGGCTTTGATCTTTTTACTTTGAAATCTGAAAAGACAAAGGGTTTCTTTAATTTTTTTTCGATTGCCTCAATCGATGCAAGAGATTCTTTATAAGACTCAATTTTATTTTTTTTAATAGGAATTAAAGCAAGAATCTTTATTGTCCTATTTAGATGGTCAAAAATAATAATATTTTCTGGTATGACAAAAAGGGCAATGGGAAGATTAAGCTCATCTTCCTTTTTTGGTGGGAGGTTTTCAATAAATCTTATATAATCATAACCTATAAATCCGACGGCGCCACCAAAGAGCCTTCCAAAACTATCCTTTGAGGCAATTTTGTATGAGGATATTATTTCTTTTAAAAAGATTAGTGGATCTTTGTCTATTTCTTTCATTTCTTCATTTTCTCCCTTTGTAATACAGGTATTTTTTTCAAAGACCCTAAAGAACACCTTTGGATTTACTCCTAAGAACGAATATCTTCCAATTTTTTCGGCAGTTTCTGCACTTTCAAGGAGGAATGAATATTCGCCTCCCAGTTTACGAAAGGACGAAAGTGGCGTTTCAATATCTTCCAGTACTTCCTTGTAGACAGGGATAATATTTGATCTATCTGCAAGTCTTAAAAATTCATCTTTTGTTGGATGGTACACTTTTAACTAAAGGCTATCTAGTCTGTTGTTTTTCTTCTACAATCTTGTTTGCTAGATGGGAAGGTACTTCCTCGTAGTGAGAAAATCTCATCACATAATTTCCCCTTCCTTGAGTAATAGACCTTAGGGTTGTGGAGTATTTAAACATTTCCTCTTGGGGAACAAGTGCTTTTATACTACCGCCCTCAATTCCAACAATCCTCCCCCTCCTTCCATTGAGATCAGAGACAATATCGCCTGTATATTCCTCTTCCACAAAAACCTCAACATCCATAATTGGCTCAAGGAGATAGCTATCAGCCCTCGAAAATGCATCCTTAAATGCAAATGAACCGGCAAGCTGGAATGCAATATCCGATGAATCAACCTCATGAAATGAGCCATCATGCAAGATAATCTTTACCCATTTTACAGGGTATCCTGCCAGTATTCCTTTATCCACGCATTCTTTTATGCCTTTTTCTACTGCAGGGATATACTTTGCTGGAATTGCTCCACCAAATATCTTGTTTTCAAAGATAAACTCGTCTTCTGAATTTGGTGGAAGCGGCTCTATATGGATGAGAGAATGACCATACTGACCACGACCCCCTGTCTGACGCTTGTACTTTCCTTCACCAGAAGCCCTTATTCTTATCGACTCTCTATATGGAACCCTAGGTTTTTCAACAATAACCTCTGTTTGAAACCTGTTCTTTAGTTTGTCAAGCATAATCTCAAGATGAAGCTCACCCATTCCAGATATGATTGTCTGATGTAATTCAACCTCATATCTCGATGTAAATGTTGGATCTTCGTCCGATAGCTTATGCAGTCCATTGCTCATCCTTTCCTGGTCCTGTTTTGTCTTTGGAGAAACCCCAATGGAAATAACTGGCTCTGGAAAATCAATCTTTGGAAAGGAAACCAGTGATTTAGGAGAACATAGAGTATCCGATATCTTTGTTCCCTTTAGTTTTACGCAGACACCTATGTCACCTGAGGGAATGGAAGATATATCCTGCCTTGCTTTTCCATTTATATAGCATATGTGTCCAAGTTTTTCTTTTATATCCTGGGTTGAATTGTATACCTCCATACCGCCTTCTAGTTTTCCAGAAAATACCTTTACAAATGTAAGCTCGCCAACATGCGGATCAGAGATAACTTTAAAAACAAAGGCAGAGAGTGGGTCATCGGTGGACCCTTCTGGAGGTGGAATAAGATTAACGATTGCATCTAAAAGTTCAGCACTACCTATTTCCTTTAGTGCTGAGCCACAAATGATAGGAAATATTTTCCTTGTTTTTATCCCTTTTTTTAGTCCACGCATAACTTCCTCTTCAGAAAGGCTTCCTTCGTTTAGATATTTCTCAAGCAATATATCATCTGTCTCACTTATTAATTCATAAAGTTTTTCTTTCTCAGGATCTTCTTGTTTTAAAATACTTGTGATTGCGGAAAATGAAGGACCACAGGCATTTGGCAGAAACAGACAAACACAGTTTGGAGAGAGTTTTTTTCTTATTGATGAAACGGCTTTTTGGAGATCTGCCTGTTCTTTTTCCAGCTTATTTATGAATATGATTACAGGAATATTGTATTCATCCGCAACCTTCCAGGCTATTTCTGTTCCAACCATAACACCCCCTTCACAATCAACGAGAAGGATTACCCCTTCAACAACCCTAAGGTTTGCTTTTATCTCTCCAATAAAATCCAAATATCCTGGAGTGTCAATGATATTTATTTTACAACCGTTCCATTCAAGAAAACCAAGTTTTGATGTTATTGTTGTTTTTCTTTTTCTCTCTTCCTCTTGGAAGTCAAAAAACGATGTTTGGTTGTCAACTGAGCCAAGACGATCTGTCTTTTTTGCTTTAAAAAAGAGTGCTTCGGCAAGCGATGTCTTTCCCACTCCCCTATGAGAAATAAGTGCAATATTTCTTATCTTAGCTAGCATTAGCTCTAAATTATACAAACAAATTACATAAAAAGCAAATTTTTATTTGATCAAAAATTCCAATGTTTTTTCTATCCTTAGTTCTTCCTTGTAAAACTTTTTTTTCTCATTAGATAATGCTTCATCAAGATCATCATGAGAAAAATGCATCCTTGCCCATTCTTCATATTCACTATCAGATACATCTATTCTCTCTTTATATGCTATTTTACTGAGAATAAAAAGTCTCTTTATCCTTTTTTCGGCTTCCTTATTTATCTCTTCCATAAAAGATTTTTTCCTTTCGTCTGACTCCAGGGCATAACTGATGGGTATATTTTGAAGACTAAGGTTATAGGCAAAGTTTAAGAGAAGTCTCTTTCTTTCCTCTTCTACCATACTTTGTGGAGGGTCAAATGGCATCATTCTAATAAGCTCATCAACAATCTTTAGCTTTCTTTTTTCTCTTTCCTTTATCCCTGCATTTGTTATAAGGTTTTTCTTTACTATTTTTTTCAATTCCTTTAGGTTTTTGAAATTTCCACACATCTTTGCAAAGTTATCATCAAGCTTTGGTAAAATCCTTTCTTTTATTGCCAAAATAAAGACCTTAAATTTTACCTTTTTCCCTGCAAGCTTTTTATCGAAAGAGTCCTTTGGAATCTCAACATAAAATACCTTTTCATCACCCTTATTAAGACCAATTAGCTCATCCTCAAGCCTTTCTGGAAAAGAAAAAGAGCCTATTTCTACATAAAGCCCAGAATTTTCTTTTGGTGCCTCTTTTGGAAGATAGGCAATAAGGTCAATGACTGCTATATCACCATTTTGAACTGGACCTTCTTTCTCAACAAGCTCTGCCTTTTCTTTCCTCAAAACTTCAAAATGTTCCTCTATTTCTTTATCGCTTATATCTATCTCTGATTGGGAAATTTTTATATTTTTATAATCACAAAGGGTAAAATCAGGTATAACCTCAACATCAAAACTGAATACTAAAGGAGAATTAGGGGAAAAATTAAGGTTAGTTATAACTGGCTGTGTAATAGGTGATATCTTTTCGTTTGCCAATATCTCTGGGATTTTTTCAAAAACAAGTTCTTTTATAACCTCTCTTCCTCCCTCACTTGAAAATCTTTTTTCTAAAAGAGATCTCGGTATCTTTCCTTTTCTAAATCCACTTGTAGATACCCCCCTTCTTTCTATCTGGTCAAATGCGCCTTTTAATTTTTCCTGAACAATACTAGGTTCAATCTGAACATCAAACCTAATCTTTGAACCTGGGATATTCGTTTTTTTAACTTCCATTTGACTGTACCTCTGCATAGATTTCGCCCTTGTAGAACTTTATCCTTATCTTATCCTTATCTTTCACTTGCGCTTGGTCTTTTATTATTATTTTATCCTTATAAGTAATACTATACCCCCTTTTTAAAATACTAGTTGGATCAAGGGATATTATCTTTTCTAAGCTTGCAAGCCTTTTATGGAAGGAAAGAAGTATATTATTAACCCTTATTTTGAAGATATTCGTTGTATTAGTGAGTTTGTTCTTCCTTATCTCAAGAACTACAAGCAATGCCCTTTTTGCTTTTTCGGAAAGTTCATCAATCTCTTGATAGTATTCTTCTATCTTAAGACGGGGTCTTTTAAAGACAAATGAGTTATAAAGATGATCTAGTGTTATTCTTTCTTTTGAAATAATGTTTTTCGTTTTGCTTAAGAGTCCTTTTCCTGCTAATTCTATCCTTTCTTTCATTTTTTGTCTAATTTGGCTAATCATATGGCCAGCCGCTGTTGGCGTTGGTGCCCGAATGTCAGCAATCATATCAGAAATGGTAAAATCTATCTCATGGCCAACAGCAGAGATAATGGGAATTTTTGATGAAAATATTGCCCTTGCAATGATCTCCTCATTGAATGACCAAAGGTCTTCTAAAGAACCGCCACCCCTTGCAACAATTATTATATCCGGCTTTTTTGGAAGCCTATTTATCTCATAAATACGAGATGCAATTTCGTAACTAGAACCTTCTCCTTGGACCCTTGCTCCAAAGATAGTTATCTCTATGTCTGGGAGTGTTCTTAATAAATCCTCCTTTGCAGCACCCTTTGTCGATGTAACAATAGCAACACTTTCTGGAAAAAATGGTAAAGGTTTTTTATGTTTTTCATCGAACAGACCTTCTTTTTTAAGCTTCTCTTTTAACTTCTCGAATGCAAGCCATAGCGCACCCTTTCCAGCCTGTTCGATTACCTCAACGATTATCTGGTATTGTCCACTTCTTTCGTAAACGCTTATCCTTCCGTGGACAATTATCCTTTCCCCATCTTTTGGGAGATATAAACTTCTTTTTGAGTTGAAAAAAACACAGTTTATCTGGCTTAAGTCATCCTTTAATGTAAAGTATGTATGGCCTAGGCTTGATGTTTTTATATTTGATACCTCTCCTATCACACGGAGATATGGAAAGCTACTTTCCAATAAAAACTTAATTTTGGTTGTCAGTTCATAAACAGAAAGTAACTTTCTTTCCATATAAATAAATTATATACTGAAACAAAAATTGTGAGCAAGGGAAAATGTATTATTGGTATGTCTATATAAAATTATAGTAACTATTCAGCTATTG
>DNCM01000056.1 GCA_003498085.1 bacterium | reverse complement strand
TTCCTGCAAATATTGCACTCCTTGCTCCAACGACTATCGATGCCTCATTGTTCCTTATCCTCTGCCATTCGATGAGCCTTTCTTTGTTGGTAAGCCTTGAATGTAAAATTGCAGATTTATCTCCAAATCTTGCCTTAAATCTATTTACAATTTGCGATGTCAATGAGATCTCTGGAACAAGGACTATAGCTTGGCCACCCATATCGATCACTTTTTGTATTACCTGAAGATATACCTCTGTTTTTCCAGAGCCTGTTATCCCATAAAGGAGAAATGCTTCAAATCTATTCTTTTCTAATGCAAGGCTTATCTTCGATATCGCTTCATCCTGATCTTTATTAGGAGTAAAATGGGACTCAAGTTGAAATTCCTCTTTTTGTTTTTTGCTTGGGGTGCTTGGTTGTTTAATCTTCCTTATTACTTCGATTGCCCCTTTTTCCTCAAGGCTTTTAATTATTGAATGTGGATTTTTTATTATTTTTGAGATTTGTGCCGTTTCAATTTTCCCCTTCTCGTTAAGCAAAGAAAGAATTTTATACTGTGCAGGTGCTTTTTTCTTTAAATACTCAATATCAGAAAAATCTATTCTTTTTATAAATTTCTTTATCTTCCAAGAAAGTCCTGGGGGTATAAGTAGGGATAGACAGTCTCCCAATGAACAAAGATAATATGATGAAATCCAATTTGCAAGAAAGATTAGTGATTCATCGATTAGTGGCTCTTCATCAAGTATTGTAATTATATCTTTAATCCTCCCAGTAAATTCTGGACTTTCTTTTAATTCTATCAAAAAACCAACAACTTCCTTTCCCCTTAATGGAACAAGAACCCTTTTTCCAATACATGCATCCTTCTCTAAATCTTCTGGAAGCCTATAAGTATAGAGGGTATTACTTGGTATCCTCAAAGCAACATTTGCATACATGGTCAAAATACCTTTCTAATATCTTCAAATCAAATGATTCCATCTTCTGTTATTATTTTATCAACCTTTGCATCCAAAGGTGAATGGGGAATTTCATCGATTATCTGAAGGGAAAATGCAAGGCCTATCTTTTTACAAGAAAGTTTTGGGATGAGCCTGTCATAGTATCCTCCACCATAGCCGATCCTAAAGCCCATCTTATCAAAACAGACACCAGGGATAATAGCAAGTTCAATGTTGGCTAATTCTACTAGTAGCCTTTCAGTAATAGGTTCTAGTATTCCACAGAATCCCTTTTTTAATTCACCAATATCTTTTATCTCAAATATCTTAAGTTCTCTTTCAAAAACCTTTGGAAGAAAAACATTTTTTCTATTCAATGCTTCAGTGATCATTATATCTGTTCTTACTTCAGAACGGAAGGATGCATAGAAAAGGATATTTTTTGCAGAAATAAACCTAGGTAAAGAAAAAAGAATCTCTTTTATTCTTCTACTTTTTTCTTGAATGTCTTCTTCGGCTAGACTGTCTCGCCTTTTGAGTATCTTTTTCCTTATATCATTCTTATCTTCCAAGACACCAAAAAATCAATTCACTCTTATAATTTAATTATAAAATTATAACATGATTTTATGTCAAAATCCTTTTAAAGTTTAGCTATATTGACATACTTAAGAAATTTGTAATAAACTTTTACAAAAATGCAAGAAAATCATAAATTTACAAAACATGCGGGTATTGTAAGCTTTGGGATTCTTTTAAGTAGAATCCTTGGTTTTGTGAGAGATCTTCTCCTCGCACATTACTTCTCAGCAACAACTAGGGGTATATTCTTTGCAGCATGGCTTGTTCCGAATACATTAAGACTGCTTCTTGGAGAAGGTGCACTTTCTTCATCATTTATCCCCGTATTTGTCCGTTATCTTAAGAGTGATAAAAAAAAGGCATGG
This sequence comes from bacterium, assembly GCA_003498085.1. Taxonomy (GTDB): domain Bacteria; phylum UBA9089; class UBA9088; order UBA9088; family UBA9088; genus UBA9088. The sequence continues at coordinate 3,239 of DNCM01000056.1, read as the reverse complement.
ATACTTTCATCGATAGTTATCAACCTCCTTCTTTTTGTTACAAGCCTTATTGTTTTAATTGGCATCATATTTTCCCCAATTATATCGTCTATAGTTGCTCCAGGATTTATAAAGCTTGGACTTATTCCATTGATGAGCAAAGTTTTAAGATTCATTTTCCCCTATCTTATTTTTATATGTATTTCTGCTTTCATTATGGGCATCCTTAATTCTTTGAATAGGTTTGGTCCACCCGCAATCTCTTCATCCCTTTTAAATATAAGCTTTATCGTATTCATCCTTTTTATTTGCCCAAGACTAGAAAATCCAATCTTTGGTCTCTGTATCGCTGTTTTGGTCGGTGGATTGCTACAGGTTGCAGTTCAGATCCCAACACTACTTTCCGAGAAACTAGAATACAGGCCAATAATTTCTCTTTCCCATCCCGGTGTCTTAGAGGTTGGGATAAAGATGCTTCCAGCAATCATTGGATTTGCTGTTTATCAGGTAAACATAACAATCGACACAATCCTTGCATCCTTAATCGGTCCCTCTGCTATATCGAACCTGTACTATGCAAATAGACTAATAGACTTTCCACTTGCACTATTTGGCACAGCAATCGGTATCGTCAGCCTTCCATCACTATCTAGGTTTATTTCAGATAATGATATAAAAAGTGCAAAGGAGACACTAAATCTATCCTTAAGGCTTGTCGTTACCTTTGTTATCCCAGCAAGTATTGGACTTATCGTTCTTGGAAAGGAAGTAATTGACCTCCTTTTTGAGCATGGTGAATTTAGTAGGAATGAGACAAATGCTTGCTATCTTGCACTATTTTTTTACTCAATCGGCCTTATCTTTTTTTCATGGATCAAACCAGTAGTTTCATTCTTCTATGCTATGGGTGATACAAAGACACCCCTTAAAGTTTCTATTTTCTGCATGATTTTGAATATTTTTTTAAACCTTATTTTCATAAAGCCTCTTGAGGAGGGAGGAATTGCACTGGCAACAAGTATGTCTTCATGGATAAATTTCTCTATCCTTACAATTATACTAAAAAGAAGGGTTGGTATACTCGGATTGGAACCAATTTTAAAAACCCTCATAAAAACTACTGTTGCATCCATTCTTATGGGAATCTTCCTTTTTACTCTTGCCAAGACCGGGCTAAATGTTTTGCTTGTCATAATAATTGGGGTTATTGTCTATTTCCTTTTAGGGCTTGGAATTAAGATCTCTGAACTTTCCTTTACAGTAAAAAGTCTTTTGAAATTTAAATAAGGAATTTTTATAGAAGATGGCAGGTATCGTTAAATGCTATAAGGAGAAATTGTGGGTTTTTTATTCTGATGATTGTAAGTGAACCATTATCCACTGGAATGCTCCATACCTTATTTATGTCCATAGCCAAAAGGCTTGCAAGCCATATACTTATAACCCCAGAATGGGAGAATATAAAACCACGGTTTTTACCGCTATTTTTTTGAATTATCTCATCAAAAAAAGAAGAAACTCTATCCCTAAACTCAAATAGACTTTCCCCGCCTTCTGGCGTTACCTCTGTTGTTTTTACAAACCAATCTCTAAATTCTTTGCTCTCCTTATAAAGCCTTTTTGCAGGTAACCTTTCCCATATACCAAGATGGATCTCAGAAAGCCTTTTATCTTTAACGATCGGATATTTTCCATCAACAACTATCTCTGCAGTCTTGTATGCCCGCTTAAGTGGACTTGAATAGACAAAGTCGAACGGGATATCCATAAGTCTTTTTTTAAGCAATTCTGCCTGTTTTATCCCTTTTTCAGAAAGATGTGGATTACTTTGACCCTGGATTTTATCCTTCCTATTCCATGTTGACTCACCATGCCTTACAAGATAAAGCTCCATTATTTATAAGCAATTACATCTATCTCTATTTTAATGTCCAAAGGAAGTCTTCCTGCCTGAATAGTTGTTCGGCTAGGCATTGGCTCTTTAAAGTATTCTCTATAAACTTCATTCATCTTTTCAAAATCGTCCATATTAGCCAGAAATACGGTTGTTTTGAGGGCATTGTCCATAGATGAACCACCTGCCTCAAGGATTGCTTTAATATTTTCCAATGCAAGTTTTGTCTCTTCTTTTATATCTCCTCTGACGACATCTCCTGTTGTAGGGTCAAATGGCCCTTGACCAGAGACAAAGATAAGATTATTGTAAGCAATAGCTGGGGAATATGGTCCTTTTACTGCTGTTCCATTTTTACTAAAGATAGCTTCTTTCATACAATAATATTTTATATCACAATCGATTGTTTTGCAAAATAGTTGTTTGAAATGTTTGCTCTTAAATCATAAAAGATAATCTTTCTTAACCCTTTTTAGGGCATTAAATATATTTGTTTTTGCGTGTTTATCACATTTGTCTTCAAGAATCTCTAATAATTCTTTGATAACCCTCCTTTTTGATCCCTGATATGGACAATCGAAATTCAACACAGGAAGATTATATAAATCAGCTAATTCCATAGTCTCCTTTTTTTCAACATACATCAATGGTCTTATAATCCAAAATTTATCATCAAAAAACTTTCCAACAGGCTTTAGGGCACTGATTTCAGCGTGAAATATAAGATTAAGAAAGAAAGTTTCGATTATGTCATCTTTATTATGTGCAATAGCTATCTTTTTTGCACCCAGTCTATCTGTTATTTCGAATAAAGCTTTTTTACGACTCCAGGCACAATAAAAACATTCTACCTTGTCGTTTCCACCTAAAATATTTAGCGGCTCTATATAGTAATCATAGCCATTTTCTTTAAAATATCTTTCTAATATATCAAGATTTAGATTCTGAAAGTCTAACTTAATATGGACAGGTAAAAGCTCGAATTTAATTGGTGCATATCGTTGTCTATCTCGCAATATCTCAATCAAAGTTAAACTATCTTTGCCTCCAGAGACTGCTACCACAATCCTATCTCCATCCTCGATCATATTGTAATCTACAATCGCCTTACCTACTTTCTGGGAGATCAAACGTTTAATCTTTACAGCCCTTTTTCTTACTTGAATATCTTTTGTATTCATAATGTAAAAACCTTTATTAATTTATTGAATATTGTAACTATTCAGCCTTTAGTCATTAGCTATTAGCTTTTGGTTTTAAATCTTCTTTAATTCGTTTTATAAGTCCTTGTAGCATTCTACCAATTTTAAAGCTAATAGCTAGAAGCCAATAGCTGAATAGTTACAGTCATTAGCTATTAGCCTTT
>DNCM01000141.1 GCA_003498085.1 bacterium | reverse complement strand
ATAACACCTTCTACATTAAATTCATTAAGTAAATCCAAAATTCTATCCATCCTATCGTTTGATTCAGTAAAACAAGGGCAGGTAGAAGGGAGTAGATATCTATAAGCAATCCCTGTAATCATAGCCTTTTCTGTCCATTCGTCCACTCCAACTGGGTCATACAACATCCTTGTGCCTGAGCATAGTTCATCGGCTACAATTATTGCACCACTTTCTTCGATAATATTAAGTAGTTTGTAATTTGGCCAGATAATCGGTGCACCAGTGAGTAAAAGTCTGATACGGGATTCTTGAGATTTTTTATTTGATACAAGTTGATCACATAGGGTTTGAGTTTTTTCTATCCAGCGACTAACTTCATCATAAAAGGCTGCCTGGATGACTAAGAATGTGTCTCTGCCATTTAATCCTTGGTTATTTTTCCTCAATTCATAAAACTTGCGAAATACTGCTTGTCTTTTTTGGAGGGTTTGTATGGCATGTTTTAATCCTTGCCTAGTTATTTTAACACGAGCAAATTTTTCCAGTTTCTTCTTTAATGTTTTAACCTCATTTATCCAGAAATCCTTTGCCCTTTGCAGATTTTTTCTATTTGGAAGCTCTAAAAGTAAAACTGGCACAAAACTATTAAGCATCTCCCCTAGTTTCTTTTTGCCATCACAGGTAGTCGGGATAATAACCAAGTCGCATAGTTCAAAATAAGAAAGCCCTAAGAGTTTAAATCCTACTGATGACTTTATTAACTGGCAGATATCGCGTGGTAATATCTCCTCTGCAGGATAAATGGTATCATAAGAACCCGCACATAATCTTATAGGGACGAGACCAGCAGCATAGAGTAACTCCTCGGGAACAAAGTTACAAAATACCCCAACAATCTTTTTGCCATTTTCTTTTGCTTTCTTTAACTCATCTATTCTAGAGGAGGAGCCAAGAATTTCTTCATAATATGTCATGATCGGCAAACGATTGGGAATATTTTCTAGAAGCTTAAGATTTTTTTTAATTTTATTGTTTAAGTCTTCCTCTATTTTTTTATTTTCTCTTTTGAATGGTCTTACTGCATATCTTAGTTCAAATTCTTTGTTTTTATTCATTATCTAAGAAATGCATTCCTTGAATATCCAAATTTGTAAGGCCTAATTCCTTTGCATAGTCTACTACTTCTTTATATTCTTTTTTTGTTATCTTACGAGAAATCTCTGGATATTCAAATGCCCTATAGATCGGTGTATATTGTGACATGATATTAAAATAGGTATCCTTTGGAAGGTTTTCGGCAATCCATTTTATCACCTCCTTTGTTCCACCAACATTGTTTGGCATTACAAGATGTCTTACCATCAAACCTCTGTATACCAATCCATCTTTATCTGGTTTTGCCACACCTACCTGTCTGTGCATCTCTAGAAATGCCTGTTTGGTTATCTCAGGATAAGTATGTGCTCCTGCGGAATATTTAGCTGCCATCTCAGGATCTGCATATTTGAAGTCTGGCAGATATATGTCAATTATTCCATCAAGCAATTCCAATACCTCCATCCTTTCCCAACCACAGGTATTATAAACTAAAGGAAGTCTTAAGCCTTTTTTGGCCGCAAGGTCAACTGCAAGTACAATGTGGGGAACATAATGCGTAGGGGTAACCAAATTGATATTATGACAGCCCATTTCCTGCAAATGAAGCATCATGTTTGCTAAATCTTTAATACTACTTTGTTTACCTATCCCCTTATGACTTATCTCCCAGTTTATGCAAAATACACATCTTAAATTGCAATGAGAGAAAAATATTGCTCCTGAACCTTTCTTCCCTACCAATGGTCTTTCCTCACCAAAATGTGGGTAATATGAGGCAATTGTCAACTTTAATGGAGCTTGACAAAACCCTATTTCATCTTTAAGGCGATCGACACCGCACATTCTCGGGCAGAGCCTACAACCCTCCATCATTTTAAAAAGTTGTTCTCCCCGTTTTTTTAGTTCACCTGTTTCATGGAGTTTAAGATAAGCAGGCTTAAACTCAGGCGTAAGCTTTTTTGTAGGCTTTTCACCTATGCCACAACCAAAAAAGAAAAATGCAAGGATAAATCCTAAGATTATCTTTTTCATCTCCCCACCTCCATATTAAAGAGCCTAACCTTAAACATAGAATTAACTTTTAAATATTATTTTATTAAAAAATCTTACTTTAAGGCAATTATTTTGTGGACAGGCATCGACACACTGAAAACAGTGTACGCAGTCGCTAAAATTTATATCTTTATCTCCTTTTTCAAGATACACATTTTTATTTCGCAAAGGACAAACACTTTCACAGATTCCACATCGTGTGCATCTTAATAGACTTTTCTCTTTACTTAACAGTGCCCCACGATTAAAAAAAGAAAGTAAGATTCCTGATGGGCAAATCCTGCACCAGGTACGCTTGATAAAAAAACTTCCTAAAAGTGTCAATGTAAAGATTATACTTATCGTAGTAAATATTCCATGACCTAATGGGAAAAATTGATGTACAATTGGCCAACCACTTAAATAGGGGAAAATATACCTTGAAGGGCACATCTGGCATACACTTAGATAAACCTGTTTTCTCAAAGACCAGGAAAAACTAGATATCCCTGCGATAACCGAAAGAATAATTATACTGATTAATAAAGCTATGCTTGCACATTTAAAGAATTTTTTAGTCTCCTCTGGCAATGAAAATGGTCTTAACTTGATACTTTTTCTTATGATATATAAAGCATCCTGGGTTAATCCTAAAGGGCATGTCCAACCACACCATAATCTTCCAAATAGAATTGCTAAAATAACAAATAATAGAACATGTGGAAGTGCCAATCTTAATGGAGTAGCCCAGCTGATAGATTCTGACACAAAATGTATAAAACATGCTCTAAAGGTACCAGTTTGCCGCGAAAATCTACATGATTTTATAGGTAGATAAGTATCAAAAGCCTGAGGATAGCCAGGACCTACTATCGCAATCATTTTTCCTTCTTGTTTCAGCTGTGATTTATATTCTCTATATTCTTTCGGTGCTTCGATAAAAGGCAAAAAACTCAAATTCTGCTTTTTTAGTCCAAAAATTCCTCCAAAAATGATAAAGCAAAAGCAGAATATCTGTACTATTCTACGTAATAGAGTAATCGGTCTTTCTATTTTATCTTCCTCCAGATAAGTATTCCGAGTAAAAGCAATATGAAAAATAAGTAAAAATAAGATTTTTTGTAAAACGGTATTTTTTCTACTTTTATCGTTATTTCTCCAGTCTCATCAGGAATCTCATCAGGCAATTCTTCTATTATTTTTTCTTGGCATGTTTCTTCTTGTGGTTTTTCTGGTTCTTGATAGCTTTCTATAGGGGGTGGTAATGGTTGTTTTTTTGGCTCTTCTTTTGATTTTTCCTCTGCCACTACATCTATTCTTTCTATGCTAGGCGTAATTTCAGCGCTTTTAGCAGATATACTTATCCTTAAAGGATAATTTCCTGGCTTAAAACCTCGTCGTAGTCTTAACTTTACCAAGAAATATGTCTTTTCTCCAGGAGCTAAGTCTTTCAAAACCAAAGGTTGTACCTCTACCTCAAAAGCTTCGCTTTCAACAATAAGTCTTAAGTGTTTTAATATGGACTGGAAGGGATTTTCTACAAATATTCTAAATTCTCCTTTTTCTTCAATACTTATATTATCTTTTTCTGGAACAAGTAAAAGATGCCCTGTTGATCTAAATGGATCGTGGCAGAGATGAGCAAAACTATAGCTAGAGAGAAGTAACACAAAAAGAAAAGTTGCTTTCATTTTTCTTATGAAGAATACTTTACTACATAGTTTTATCATCCGTCAACAAAAGATTTGCATATTATTTCCTATATTTTGCTACCCTAACAATAGGGATTGATTCTAAAAATGGGAATTTTTTATGACTCTGTTACTGGATTTTTTGAAAAAGGGCGGTCGATATGTCTATACCAAGTGTGTTTATCAGGATCATCAAAAACTAACCTCATTTACATCGAAATGTTCAGGATCAAATTCTCCACCAATCCACTCTAACATTTCTTCGTGTTCCTCATGGTTCGGATTTCCTATGGTTTCTAAAAATTCTTCGTATCCCCAGATCCCTCCACAATCTTCAGGTGGACATGCCCTTTTTCCAGCGATGCATACGGGGTATTCAATATTTTTGTCTCGAGGAAGTATCTTTTCCAATTGTATCTTATGTTCCCAGTTATCCCCAAAGTCATAAGTGTAGTCTGACACTCTGTTTTCCATAGAAAACCAGTTAGCAATCTTCTGCTTGTCCTCTGAAACAATTTCTTGCTTGAAAAACCAATCTTCCTCATCTGGCGGTCCTATCCTCGTTTTTTCTCCAGTAAGGGGATGATACATCTCAAATTCGTGAAGATGGTAATTCTTCCAGCCCATTGCATTTTGAATAACAATATGCAGATCCCCAAATGTATATGTTTCTGGAATCTGTATTCGTCGCCAAATCGACGGCTTAACACCTTTTAAGGTAATCTTAAATTGATATACCCTATCAAATTTCTTTTTCATTGAAACACCGTAACTATTCAGCCTTTAGTCATTAGCTATTAGCTTTTGGTTTTAAATCTTCTTTAATTCGTTTTATAAGTCCTTGTAGCATTCTACCAATTTTAAAGCTAATAGCTAGAAGCCAATAGCTGAATAGTTACAGTCATTAGCTATTAGCCTTT
>DNCM01000169.1 GCA_003498085.1 bacterium | reverse complement strand
TTTTCAATCCAGCCGATTTCTCTTTCTGATTGTAAACATCGTAAAACACTATTTCATCAAGTTCAAGTCGTGGTGGTGTTTCCACTTGCCCATCTGGATAACCAATAGTTATCAAGGCAATAATTCCCATTTTGTCTGGCAATCTAAGTATCTGTTTGATCTTATGTTCATCAAATACTCCGATAAAACATGAACCTAATCCAAGTGAATGTGCCTCAAGCATTATATTTTGGCTGGCCATAGCACAATCTAAGAGCGCCCATTTATATGCCTTATCTTCTACACAAACTACAATAATTACAGGCGCATCAGAAATAAACCTGTTTATTAAAAAATAAAATTTAGCGTAATTCCCAAGTTTCTTTTTAGTTTCTTTATCTCTTATCACTATAAACCTCCAAGGCTGTTTATTGATAGCAGAAGGGGACCATCTTGCGGCTTCCAATATTCTATCAAAATGATCTTCTGGCACGTCTTGAGATTTATATCTTCTAATACTTCTTCTTGTCTTTATAATATTTAATATATCGTACATGTTTTTCCCTATAATTAACATCTATACCCATTATTTCTTACTCATTTGATATTTAACTATTTTAGTCAGTATCTTTCAACAATATTCCCAAATGTATTTCTCAAATGCCAAAAGTATATTATAAAAAATGCTCCAACCGAAAGACAATAAAGTTTTGTCAGAATTTCTATGATATTGTCGGTTGTAGGATGGAAAATGAGACCAGTCGTTATGCCATACAACAGAGCATAAAGTCTAAGAAATATCAGACTTGAGCCTGTAAGCAACCCAAATAGAACAGTTTTCTCATCATCCAGAAAAAGAAAAATGGCAGTGAGCAACGAGCAAATGGCTATCCAAGCATCTGCCAAGAGGAAAGCCATAAACCAATTTCGGTAGCCTGGAATAACCTCAATCACTTTGAAGACACCGGTAAATACCAATACCCAGTAAATTACTATCCCCACAGTAGTGAACCCACTTAAACCAATGACAAGTTGTTTCATAAAAATATCGCTAATAATTACTTCTTTTTAATAAAATCTAAAATTAGTTTATTTGTAATTTCGGGTAATTCTTCATGAGGAAGATGGCCACAATTATCTATGATTTCCACTTCGGAATTTTTTATCTGGGAGTGAAAGCGCCAAGCCAAATTGGGACTTAAGTATTTATCGTACTTTCCCCAGATTATCAATGTGGGAGTAGTCACCCATGACATGTTTTTTCCGTTACTTTCCAATCAAAATTTCTCATGCCAAGATATGTAGCTCTTCGATTTCTACTGAATGTCAATGGCTTATACACTTCATAAATAATTGTATCTGTTATCTTGGTGTGATTATAGAATACATCCTTATAACTATTGCGAACCAAATCAAGAGAGATAAATTTCGAAATTATTTCTCCTATTATTGGATATTTCCCCAGTTCCCATAGGGGTGTATCAGGAACATTAAAACCACTGGAACCAATTAAAACCAATCTATTGACTTTATCTGGATATTTCATCGCAAAGTACAATACCCACCCTCCTCCCCACGAATTTCCAACCAATGTGGCTTTGGAAATATTGAGTTTATTCATAAATTCGTTCAAAACATCTGCAAAGGTATCTAAATCAAATCGTGGTTCTTTTGAATATTCAGTATATCCATGACCAGGCATATCAAGGGCATAAACTGAAAAATGTTTGGACAAGAATGGAATGTTGTTCCTAAACGAATAAAACCATGTTCCACCACCGTGTACAAGAATTACAGACTCACCTTCACCGCTCTTTAAATAGTGAATTTTATAACCTTCTAATTCAAGATACTGAGCCTGATGTTCTTTTAAGAATTCTGATTGGTATGGAAAATCTACTTTTGGCTCGTAAACAAAGGCAATATACAGTATTACTGCTACTACTAACGTTATAGGAATCAAGAAAGACAATAAAGCTCTCCGTAGGTTCTCTTACGATTCTTTGTGTTTTTCCCTTTATTCATTTTACTCTCCCATTATTGAGTATAAAGACCGTCCGAAGCGATGACTGCCGTCTCGCGGTTAGGTGAAGCATTTTTACAATTTGTTATACATCCAATCAGGCATAATTTTAAGTAACCACGCTATAATTCGCCAGCGTTTTGTAATATATGCGTGTCTCTTCTTATTCTCGATTACTCTGAATATTTGTTTAGCCGCTTTTTCTGGAGGTGCAACCCAAAACAAACCTTCTCCTTTTGCCATCACTGTATTAACAAGACCTGGTTGTATATCTGTAACTACAATTGGAATCTTCAACTTGCTTGCCTTTTGCCTTAATCCTTCAAGATAATTAGATACAAAAGCCTTCGATGCATTATATGCTGGCGAATCTCCACCGCCTCTAATGGCAGCAATAGATGATATGCCTACTATTTGGCCCGAACCCTGTATACAAAAGTGTTTAAAAGCAACATTTGCCATTGCGGTAAAACCAGAAATGTTGACATCAATAGTTTCTTTTTCCTGTTCCCAATTCAGGTCAGGATTTATGAAACCAACTCCCGAACTAATAACAATTACATCCACTCCGCCCATTTCTTTGATAAGTTCGCCCAAAAGATTCATAGCTTCAGATGTTTTAGTAACATCAATGCGTTTAAAGAATACTTCAGTAGGAATTTCTTTTTGAAGTTCAGGAAATAGCTCGCTTCTTCTCCCGACTATACCCACCACATAATCATTTTGAGAGAACATTTTTGCTAATTCTTTCCCGATACCTGAAGTAGCCCCTATAACTATTGCTTTCTTCATAATCCTTATCCTTTAAGTTGTAAAATTATTTCGCCTATCGCTTTGCGGATAAAAGAAGTTGCCGAAGATAATTTGAGTTGCGAGCCCAACTGAAATTGGTTTCTTTCAATTACAAATAAACTCCTCTTGGTTCTGGTAATTTGTTATATTCTTCCTTAGATTCAATAATATTTATGATGAGATTGATAAGTTCTCTTAGTTTCTCAGCCTTTGCATCTTCATTAGTTATATTATCCTCCCACCACATCTCTTTAATCTTAGAATCGTATTCCACTTTAAAATAATAGCTGGAATGAGGGGTTACTATACCAACAACCTCTCCAGGAGGCACGAAAACGGAAAATTTGTTAGGATAATTGAAGAAATCAATTTCAATCATTTTTTGGAGGATTTTATGTAACTCTTCTTTAGATAAAGATAGATTTACAGTAATGGGCGGATCAACAGTCATGTCTTTTGTATATGTTCCCTTAAATGTATTTAACTCGTTCTTTGCTCTAACACCATATTTAAATATCAGATTGATTTCTGATTCGCTGGGTGTAGTAGGTGGCATAGTAGGTTGTTTTAACACAGATGGAGCACATCCAACAATGGTTAATATAATAACTACTAAAACCCCATAAACAATTTTTTTATTTTTCATCATGTTTTATTACCTTCTCTTCTTTAAAAATTTTTCTATGAGCGGGTTCGCAATTTCGTCTAACGGTTTGCGGATAAAAGAAGTTGCCGAAGGTAAGTTGGGAAAATCTTTGATTTCCATTTTATCCGCTGTTATATGACCCAAAGGGCAATCCCGTCCTCTAAGCACAAATTCTACATCTGTTCTGTAATGTAATAAAGCATAGAGAGCGGGC
>DNCM01000006.1 GCA_003498085.1 bacterium | reverse complement strand
GAATAAGAATAAAACTAACAAACAACGTAGAAATCCCCAAGTTTTTGATTAAAATAACATAAAATCTTATTCCAAAACAAAAAAGAAATAAATTTTGCTTTCTGCAATTTATAAGAAACTCTCATTTTAACCAAAAAGGGCCTTTTTTGACAAAAAATTCAAATTTAGCCAAAAAGATATGGGTAAGTTTCAAAATTTCTTGTCTTGACAGAATGATAAGTACATTTATATAATCTTTTAAAAATATAAGATTGGAGGTGATGGATATGGGTTGTAGTTCATGTGACGAACCACCGTAAATAAATTTACTTAATAATTGCCACATGAGTAAAGGAAGTCCAAGTGAGATTCTTGGCGCTGTCTGGCAACGGTAATCTTTAAAAAGGAGTCCGGTCTATTACTAATGGAGGGAAGTACCTTCCAAGAAAGGGAAAAATATTTATCCAATCTGGAAAGGTTGGATTTTTTATTTTTAAAGGAGGTTAAAGATGAAAAGTATAGTACAAAACTTATTGGTGTTGGGATTTATCTTAGGAATCGGAGGTAAAGGCATCTGTAGGGAAGAGATAATAACTGTAGTCGGGGAAGAAATTGTTGTAACGGCAGAAAGGATTAAAACAAGCCTCAAAGATTCACCAAACACGATTAAAGTAATAACAAGAGAGGATATAGAAGCATCGGGTGCAAAGACGTTAGTTGAGCTTTTGAAGTCATTTACATCTTTGTCTCTTGGCCAAAGAGGAGGGATTGGAAAATCATCCTCTATTTTTATTAGAGGAGCCGATACAAAACACACGATAGTAATGATTGATGGAGTAAAGATAAATGATCCAAGTAAACCGGGCCGTGAGGCAAATATCTCTCATGTTATGCTCGATGATGTTGAGAGGATTGAGATAATTTATGGTCCAACTGGAACAAGTTATGGCTCTGACGGAATGGGAGGACTTCTAAATATTATAACAAGAAAGAAAGAAAAAATGTATATTTCAATAGAACAAGGAAGTCTAGAAACAATAAGGGGATATACACAGAAGGGAGGAAAGATAAGAGATCTAGGTTATAATGCTGCATTATCTTATATTCAAACACTTGGGATATCTGCCGCAAAGAATGGGAAGGAAAAAGATGGGTACAACAATCTACTTACAATCCTTTTCCTTGATTATGAATTTAACCCTTCATTTAAAATAGAAACAAATATTAGAAATACAAAGGCAGAAAGTGAATATGATAGGTATGATTATAAGGCAAAAATTATGGTTGATGATTTGGATAATATAGAATCTTTTAAAAATACAATAATTTCAGCAAATATTCTTTATTCTCCATTGAATTGGTGGAAAAATAGGCTTATGTCATCATCGTGCAAAACAAAAAGAAAAAACGACGAAGGGGATATGCCAGTAGAGACATATGTAGGAAAGACAAAGACGATAGATTTGCAAAGCAATTTGCAAGGAAAAAACAATGAGCTTGCCTTTGGAGGAAGCTATGAAGAGGAGTCCTGTGAAACGAAAGATATAAACAAAAAAAGAGAAAATAAGGCGGTTTATTTCCAGAGTAGATTGAGAATGGATATATTATCAACAATTATTGGTGCCAGAGTAGACAATACAACATTTGGTTCATATAAGACATATCAATTTGGTGGCGTATTATTAAACGAAGGAGTAACATTAAGGGCTAATTGGACAGCTGGTTTTAAGGCACCATCGTTATTTCAGCTTTATGCCCCTCCTAATCCTGCGTGGTGGTTTCTTGGTGGAAACAAGAATTTAAAACCTGAGGAGTCTAAATCTCTTGAGCTAGGTATTGAGCTTGAGAAAAAGATTTTTTCATTTAAAGCATGCCATTTCAAAAATGACTTCAAAAATCTCATTCAATATTATACAGACCCTACAACCTGGCAAGGTACCTATAAAAATATCGGAAGTGCAACAACAGAAGGAGATGAGTTTAGTATCTCTATAAAACCACAAGATAACCTTTCCATTCTTGCAAATTATACTATTCTTACAAAGGCAGAGGATAATTCTACAAAAAAAAGACTTCTGTTAAGACCAAAGAAAAGGTGGAATATTCACTTAGCCTATAAGGTTTCACCCTTACTTTCTTTATACACAGATATTATTTATTGTGGAGAAAGATTTAGCTATGGACATCCTTTACCTCTTCCTTCATATACACTTTTTAATATCGGTACTTCCTATACAATCTCAAAGAACACCATATTTACCGTAAAAGTTGAGAATTTATTCGATGAAGAATATGAGGAAGTATATGGATATGGCACCACTGGTCGTTCTTTTTATAGTGGATTTAGGTTTGAATTGTAATACCTGCTGGATATAATAGCATTTATTTTCAAATTCTTATATTTCGCTACCCTACAATAGGGATTGATTCTAACTTGTTTATATTAAAAGATAATTGAGCCCTATTACAAAATAGTGTAATATAAATCAAGGCTGTTTACGACCTTTATCCTCCCAAAACTTAAGAACTAGATGCTAACACAGACTACAATGGGGGAAAGGGGGAGATATCTACCAATCATTCTTTAGTATCAATATCTGTAGTACTTACATTAGATTTGACGAAAGTTGGGGAATTTGGTTCCAATTCTTAGTTGCTTTTTCATATAGATTTGTGGTAAAATTTTTAGTTATGAAGAAATATTCTTTGTTTACAATAAGTCTTTTGGTTATTGCTTGTTGTGCTGCAAAAAAAGAGGAGGGAAAAAAGATAAAGATGATGATAAGAAAACCGGCTGTTAGTTATTCTTTCTATCCTGGTGATAAAGAAGAATGTAAAAATATGGTTTTAGAGCTTCTCTCATCTGCTACGAAAACAGTAAGCGGGAAGATAAGGGGACTTATCTCTCCACATGCAGGCTATGTATTCTCTGGTCCTTGTGCAGGATGGGCATTTAAGCAAGTAGAGGGTATTCCTTATAAGACCGTCATAGTCCTCGGAGTCTCCCATCGTTACCCACTTAACCATCCATCTATCTATCCTGGTGACGGATATGAAACCCCGCTTGGGACAGTATCTATCAACAAGGAGATGGCGAAGAAGATAATGGAGGAAAATAGCGATATAGTCTATATTGAAGCCGCAGATAAACTAGAACATTCAATCGAGGTTCAGCTTCCATTCATTCAGATGGCCCTTCCCAATACAGATATTGTCCCAATTCTTGTTGGAGGAAACATAGATAGTATAAATAAACTTGCCGACACTATAAGCAAGTTAGCTAGCGACGATGTTTTAGTTGTTGCTTCATCTGATTTTTCTCACTATCCAACATACAACGATGCAAACTCTGTTGACGAAGAAACTATTTCACTTATCTGTAAGCTTGATGAAAAAAGGCTTATTGAAAGGGAAGAAGGTGTTTACAGAGAGGGTATTCCTGGCTTAAGTACTTACATCTGTGGTATCCATCCTGTACTTGTTTTGATTGGAGCAATGAAAGGGCTTGGGATAAAAAATGGTAAGAAGATAGTTTATTACAATAGTGGAGACACGCCGTATGGAAAGAAGGATTCTGTTGTTGGCTATGGGGCAATCGCATTTTCTCATGAAGATTATTTGAGTGATAGTGAAAAGAAAAGGCTACTTTTCATTGCAAGAAACACTCTTGAAATTTATGTTAAAGAAGGAAAGACTCCAAAGTTTAAGGAGGAAAGTCCAAAGCTTCTTGCAAATTCAGGTGCATTTGTTACATTACATACAAAGACAGGAGAGCTTAGGGGATGTATTGGCTATATATTCCCAATAAAACCGTTATATGAGGCAGTAATAGATAATACAATCAGCGCAGGAACAAAAGATTGGAGGTTTTCGCCTGTTCGGAGTGACGAGCTTTCTAATATAAAAATAGAAATCTCTGTGTTATCTCCGCCAGAAAGGGTTGGAAGCTATACAGACATCGTCATCGGAAGACATGGTATAGTCTTGTCAAAAGGGGGTCGCCAAGCTGTATTTCTTCCTCAGGTTCCTCCCGAGCAGGGATGGAGTCTTGAAGAAACCTTAATACATCTTTCTTTGAAAGCAGGTCTTCCACATGATGCATGGAAAAAGGATTGTAATTTTGAGGTATTCACAGCAGAAGTTTTTGGAGAAGAAGACGAAGAATAAATAACTAGCTTACAACCCTGATCCTTTTTAAATACCTAAATGAGAAGAAAATCTCTTGAGGCTACAATTGGAAATATCAGGATCGGAGGAAAAAATCCAATAGCCATTCAATCAATGACAAAGACAAAGACAAAGGATGTCATTGCAACCGTTGAGCAAATCCTTGAACTTTCGGATAGTGGATGTGAAATTATAAGAGTTGCACTTCCTGATATTACCTCTGCTAAGGTTCTTGGAAAAATAAAGGAAAAGTCCCCTATGCCTATAATTGCTGATATTCATTTTAATTATAAAATTGCACTTGAGGCCATAGAACAGGGAGCTGATAAAATAAGGCTTAATCCTGGAAATATCAGAAATAAAGAGAAAATAAAGGAGATTGTTAAAAAAGCAAAGAAGGCGAGAATTCCAATCAGGGTTGGTGCAAATTCAGGCTCGCTTCCGAATGGAGAAACTCTTGTCAGTGCAGTTATGCGTGAGATAAAGATCCTCGAGGAGGAAGAATTTTATGACATTGTTGTTTCTTTAAAGGGTGTTGATATTCATCAAACAGTTGCAGGTTACAGAGAAATGGCAAAGCTTGTTAAATACCCATTTCACATTGGCATTACTGAAGCAGGTCCTTTATTTTCTGGCTCAATCATATCGAGTATTGGGTGTGGAATTATTTTGTTCGAAGGCTTGGGCGATACAATAAGGGTTTCGCTGACAAGCAGTCCTGTTGATGAGGTAAAAGTTGCAAAGCAAATACTTCAGGCTCTGGATATAAGGTCGTTTGGCCCAAGGATAATTTCCTGTCCTGGATGTGGGAGGGCAAAACAAGAATTTTTTAAAATATCTTATGAACTTGAGTCTATTATATCAAAAATAGAAGGGCTTTCTGATAAGAAAATAGCCATTATGGGTTGTGAGGTAAATGGACCAGGTGAGGCAAAAAAGGCAGATTTTGGTATTGTCTGTGGGAGGATTTTTACAATTTATAAAGATGGGAGGATAATAAATAAAACAAGTAGTTACAATACAGCTATTAAAATTATGGAAGAAAATTTATACTTAAGATAAGGTAGAAACGATGGATATAATCGAACGGATATATAGAGTAAATTTAGGTGTAAAAAAAGGGGAAAGGGTTTTTATAATCAGTGATTGTTACAGTTCTGAAATTGAAGATATAGCACAACTTTTTTTAGATGTTGGAAAAAAATTAGGATTTGATACTTCCCTTTGTAAGTATCAACCAACAGGTTGTCATGGGATTGAACCACCGAAGGTTGTTTGGGAAGAAGCAGAAAAAAATCTACCCGATGTTTTAATTTCAATAACACACTTTTCAACCTCGCATACTGATTTTAGAAGAATGCTTACAAAAAAAGGCACTCGTTATGTAAGTATGCCGCTTTTTACAAAGGATATGCTTAAGACCCCAATGGATGTTGACTATGAAGAAATGGAGAAACTTGGGAGGAAAATAAAAATGGTTTTACAGAAGGGAGATGAAGTTAGTATTCTATCTAAAGAAGGAACGGACTTAAGATTTAAAATAAAGGGGAGGAAAGTTTTTATTGATTCTGGAATATTAAGAGAAAAGGGAAGCTTTGGTAATTTGCCTGCTGGTGAGGTATTTTTGGCACCAGTTGAAGGAACAACAAAAGGGATTTTGGTAATTTCTGTGATGGAGAAAAGAAGATTAAAGGAACCGGTTTATGCAAAAATAGAGGAAGGTATGGTGGTTAGGCTATCTGGTGAAGAGGAAGGAATAACAAGACTTAATAATATATTCTCCAATTATCCACTCGCAAGGAACATAGCAGAATTTGGCATTGGGATAAATAAAAAGGCAAAGAATCCCTGTAATGTTCTTGAGGCAGAAAAAATCTTAGGAACTGTGCATATTGCATTTGGAGATAATAAAGGATTTGGTGGAGAAGTATCTACCCCATTCCATGAGGACTATGTTGTCTTTTTAGGAACAGTAAAAATAGATGAAATGGTGATTTTAAAGAAATGGAGGTTAATGATATAAAAAAATAAAAATCCAATGGCAAGATAACAAGTATTTTTCTTGACAAAATAAAAGATCAATAGTTTAATTAAGATTATGAAAAAAGGATTTACGTTAATTGAATTGCTTATTGTCGTTGTTATTATAGGGATATTGCTTGCAGTTATAATTCCAAGGATAGGAATAACGATAGATAAAGCAAGGGAGAGGGCCTGTAGAAAAAACCTTCATAGCATTCAGGCTGCAATAACTACATACTGTGTTCGCTTGAATGAGGAGGTATATCCTAACACAGTAGATGAATTTGAAGCAATCCTTTTGAAATACTTTCCACAAAAAATACCCGTTGCAACCTTAAGGAAAGGTGTAGCAAACAGTGACAGTAATAGCCTAGCTATTGGAGTAAGTTCGACATGTATCACCGATAATGGCGGGTGGCTACTTGTGACCGATGTTAACTCTCAAGATGCAGGAAGGATTTTTATAAACTCAAGAGAAAAAGACCTGGACGGGATCTATTACAGTTCTTATTGACTTTAAACTACCAATTCTCTCTTGGTTTATAACCGTTGTTCATTTCTTTTAACCCTTATTTCGCATTATTTTCGCTAAAGCCTTGATATTACAGGGATTTAAAAAATTTTTTGCACTATATTTACCCTTTTTGATTAAAAATAACATAAAAATCTTATTCCAAAACAAAAAGAATAAATTTTGCTTTCTGTTAAAAAGAAACTCTCGCTTTAACCAAAAAAGACCTTTTTACCAAAAAATTCAAATTTAACCAGAGAGATATGGGTAAGTTTCAAAAACCAAAAAATTGACATTGGTTTTTTGGATGGATAAAATATTATTTATTAACAATAAAAGAGGGGGTGGTGTGTAAAGAAGAGATTTAAGGAAGTTAGTAGGGTAGGTATCTGGCATTTTTGGCCAGAATAGAAAGTAAATAAGCCTAAGCAAGATTTGCTTGGCAGATTAAAGGAAGAGAGATGAAGAAAAATTTAAGAAAGTGGCAAAAAATAGTAGTTGTGCTGGCAATAATGGTGTTTACTTTGCCAGCGTTGATTTCAACAGCAATGGCACAAGAGTTGTCTCGGAGAACTCAGTGGGCAGGTGTTAATCCTTTGGGATTACTATTTAAAATTTATGCTGGTCATTATGGACGCTATCTTAAAAATAGAGCAGCTGACCTAACCATCCCTTTCTTCTATTGGCATCCAGTAGATGATCTTGTTATTTTAGGGGGTGGTGTTAAATATCACATTTACAAAGATGGTGATGGACGGGGAGTATTTTATGGTGGTGGAGCTACATGTTGCCATGTCACTTGGGATTATGAATGGTTAGAATATGAAAATTATACATGGAAACAGAAGACCGAAAGGATTACAGTTTTTACTTTTACTCCCCAAGCTGAAGTTGGTTACCGTTGGCTGTTTGGAAAACATAATGAGCTCACCATAGCTCCATCTATATCTCTTGGTTCCACAGTAGGAAAAGTAAAATCAAGTACTGGTGAAGAAGCTACATATGGCAGTTCTGGATTCCATTGGGGACTTGGCTTAGGCTTAGCCTATATGTTTTAACAATCCGAATACAAGAAAAAATTAACTATCTAATAAATCTTACAAGTTTTGTTAAACAAGTAGGCTTAAAATGGTTATTTTAAACCATTATTCAGCAATAAGAAATTGAGACTTTAATCCCTAACTTCCCAAA
>DNCM01000005.1 GCA_003498085.1 bacterium | reverse complement strand
TTAACCAAAAAGGGCCTTTTTTACCAAAAAATTCAAATTTAGCTAGGAAAGATATGGGTAAGTTTCAAATAAATAAATTTATTCTTATTCCCTAGGTCAAGAACTTTTTTCATGGGTAAATTTTTTAAAAAATAGCCGACACATACTTTTTACTTACCAAACTTTTTTATTAGCTCAAGGCCAATAATATTTCTTTGAATCTGGTTTGTTCCTTCGTATATTTGAGTTATTTTTGCATCACGAAAGTATTTTTCAATCGGGTATTCTTTCATATACCCATATCCACCGAATATCTGAAGGCAATTCGTTGTTACTTCCATAGCAACATCCGATGCAAATAGCTTTGCCTGGGCCGATTCCATCGACACATCTTTTACGCCCCTGTCTATCATTTTTGCAGTTGTATAGACCAGTGATCTTGCAGCCTCTATTTTTGTTGCCATATCCGCAAACATCCACTGAATTCCTTGAAATGAGCTTATTGGCTGGCCGAATTGGTGTCTCTCCTTTGCATATTTTACGGTAAGACCTAATGCTCCTTGTGCTATCCCTACTGCTTGTGCCCCAATTCCGGGACGGGAATTGTCAAAAGTCTTTATTGCAACAATAAATCCCATCCCCTCTTTTGCTATTAGGTTTTCTTGAGGAACAAAACAATCTTTAAATATAAGCTCCCTTGTTTCCGAGCATCTTATACCGAGCTTTTTCTCCTTCTTTCCAAACTCAAAACCAGACATTCCTTTTTCTAATATAAAACAAGATGCGCCCCTTGCCCCTTTTGTTCTGTCTGTCATTGCAATTATTGTATAAATTTCCGCACAACCACCACTTGTAATGAAGTGCTTTGTTCCGTTTAGGATATACCCTTCTTCTGTTTTTGTTGCAATTGTTTTTATATTGCTTGCATCTGAACCTGCATCTGGCTCTGTTATCGCAAATGCTGCTAATTTTTTGCCGGATGCTATATCAGAAAGATATTTTCTCTTTTGTTCTTCTGTTCCATAAAGGAGAATTGGATATGCACCTAAACTTGATGCTGCAAAGGAAACAGCAACGCCAGCACAGGCTTGGGAAAGCTCCTCTATTGCTAAGCATAGCTCAAGGCATCCTCCACCAAATCCACCGTATTCTTCTGGAATATAAAGGCCAAATAGGTCGGATTGGGCAAGGATAGAGATGATTTCCCAAGGAAATTCCTCTTTTTCATCAAGCTCGGCCGCTTTTGGTCTGATTTTCTCTTCCGCTATTTTTCTTGTAAGATTTTTTATCTCTATCTGCTCTTCTGTTAATCCGTAATCCATTACTTCGATAGGCTATTTAAAATTGCCCTTCCAAATTCTTTAGCTGAACCTGGGCCATCCGCTGTTATGATATTTCCATCTACCTCTACAGAAGAGCCTGTCCAGATAGCACCATTTCTTGTAAGGTTTGCCTTTTCTGATGAAAATGCAGTTGTTCTTTTATTTGTCAAAACTCCTGCATTCGCTAATATTGATGGTGCAATACATATTGCAGAGATAGTTTTATTTTTGTCGAAGGCATCCTTTGCAATTTTTAGGGCCCTTGGATTGTTAAAGTATTCTTGAGAACCCGAACCACCAACAAAAACAATTGCGTCAAACTCATCAACATTAATATCCTCAACGAGGATATCGATATTTGCAGTTGCACCAAAATAGCCTTTGGATATTCCAAGCTCTGATGAAGCAACAACAACTTTGATTCCTGTATCTTCAAAAATCTTTTTCGGCTCTAAAAATTCCTCATCCCGGAAATTGCTTGATGCGACAACCATACAGACTTTTTTATCCAACAGCTCCACCTTTTCCACCCCTTTTTTGCAAGAAATTTATTGTAAAGCTTGTTGCTATTAATAATATTTTAATAAACACCACAGATAACTTCCCCTCCAATTCCTCTATTTCTTGCATCTTTATCGGTCATTACGCCATAGGGTGTTGTGAGAATAGCAATGCCATGACCACCTAATATACTTGGAATCTTATCTTTTCCTGCATAAACCCTTTTTCCTGGTTTGCTTATTCTCATGATCTCTGTAATCATAGGCTCTTTCTTAGGACCATATCTTAAGAATACCCTCAAGACCCCTTGTTTTCTATCGTCTATTACTTTATATGTCCTGATATAGCCTTCTTCTTTTAGGATTCTTGCTATTTCAATCTTTATTATAGAAGAATGGATATCAACTTCGCGGTGACCTGCCATTTGGGCATTCCTTATTTTTGTTAACATATCACCTATCGTATCACTACTTCTACTCATTTATTACCAGCTTGCCTTTATAACACCAGGGATTTTTCCATCGGATGCCAATTGCCTAAAACATATCCTACACATATCAAATTGGCGCATGTATCCTCTTGGCCTTCCGCATAGTTTGCATCTACTATATTTTCTTGTTCTAAACCTTGGCTCCCTTTTTGCCTTCGCTATCAGTGACTTTTTAGCCATTATTTCCCAAATGGAAGGCCAAGTAATTCTAGAAGCCTTCTTGCTTTCTTGTCATCATTTGTTGATGTTACGAATGTTATATTCATCCCTCTTATTTTTTCAACCTTGTCATAGTTTATCTCGGGAAATATTATCTGCTCTCTTATTCCTAAATTATAGTTTCCATATCCATCAAAAGATTTTGGAGATACGCCTTTAAAATCCCGAACCCTTGGCAATGCAACATTAACAAGCCTGTCAAAAAACTCATACATCCTATCCCTTCTTAATGTAACCATTGCTGCGATAGGGACACCCTTTCTAAGTTTAAACCCGGCTTCCGACCTCTTTGCTTTTCTTTTTACAGCCTTTTGCCCAGCAATCATAGTGACTTCATCAATTGCAAGGTCTAACATCTTCGGATTTTGTGTTGCATCCCCAACACCCATATTGATAACTATCTTCTCAAGCCTTGGGATAGCTAAAGGATTTTTACATCCATCCTCCTTCATCATAAGGGTGATAATCTTATTTTTATATAATTCTTTTAGTCTTGCCATTATTCCTTCCTGTCTATTATCTCCTTGCACTTTTTACATATCCTTACTTTGTTCCCATTTGAGTCAAATCCAGCAAAAAACCTCGTTGGTTGTCCACAGTTCGGACATACAAGCATAAGCTTACACAAATATATTGGAGCTTCCCTTTCTATAATTCCACCCTGTCTGATTGTTGGGGTTGGTCTTGTATGCCTTTTTATTCTATTTATCCCCTCAACGATTGCTCTTCCTTCTTTTGGAAATACTTTTATTATCTTTCCTTCCTTTCCCTTATCCTTTCCCGAAAGAACATATACCCTATCGTTTTTCTTTATCCTTAAGCTCATTTATACTACCTCAGGAGCTAAAGTTATTATCTTTGTAAAGTTTTTTGTCCTAAGCTCCCTTGCGACTGGTCCAAAGATTCTTGTTCCCTTTGGATTTCCATCCTGGTCGATGATAACAGCAGAATTTGTATCAAACCTTATATACGAACCATCAGCTCTCCTTTGTTCTTTTTTTGTTCTTGCAACAACAGCTTTAACTATACTTCCTTTTTTTATGGCCGATGTTGGAATGGCCTCTTTAACCACTCCAACAATTACATCTCCAAGTCTTGCATACCTTCTTTTTGAGCCACCAAGAACTCTTATACACATGATCTTTCTTGCACCAGAGTTGTCAATAACAGAAAGATAAGTTTGCTGTTGTATCATAAAATTTCAACAATCCTCCACCTTTTCAATTTTGATAATGGTCTTGTCTCTATTATTCTCACTTTATTTCCCAATTTTGCACCTTTTTCATTATGTGCATAGTATTTTCTTCTTCTTTTTATATATTTTTTATAAACAGGATGCTGAGCAATTGTCTCACCCTGAACAACAACAGTCTTTTCTTGTTTATCAGAGATTACAACACCAATCCTTTCTTTCCTTTTATTTTGCATTTTGATTTAACTCCCTTTCTCTTAAGATAGTATTTATCCTTGCAATCGTTTTCTTTATTTCTCTTATTCTTTTAGGGTTCTCTATCTGCCTTATAATTCTCTGATGGCGAAGTGTAATAAGCTCATTTGCAAAAATTTTCCTTTTTTCTTGTAACTCTCCTTCAGTAAACTCTTTTAATTCGGACACTTTCATTCCCTTTCTAAAATTCTTGTTTGAATGGGAATTTTATAGCTTGCTAGCCGCAATGCCCGATGTGCTAATTCTCTATCAACCCCTGTTAATTCAAATAAGATTCTTCCTGGTTTGACAACACAGACCCAAAACTCAACAGCACCTTTTCCTTTTCCCATTCTTGTCTCCGCAGGTTTTTTTGTTACTGGCTTATCAGGAAAAACTCTTATCCATATTTTCCCACTATGTTTTACACAGCGAGTTATAGCAATCCTACACGCCTCAATCTGCCTCGCTGTCATCCAGAACGGCCCCATAGCAACAAGACCATAATCTCCAAATACAAGATAGTCTCCTCCTTTTGACCCTCCTGCCATTCTTCCTCTCTGTTGCTTTCTAAATTTTACTTTTTTAGGCATTCTCAACATTTTCTTGTTCTCCTTTTTTGTAAATCCAAACCTTTACTCCTATCTTTCCATATCTAATTTGTGCTTCATCATATCCATAGTCTATTTCTGCATCTAGTTTATGAAGTGGAACTTTTCCTTCACGATACCATTCTGTTCTTGCTATCTCTGCATCTGCTAACCTTCCTGCACAAGCAATTTTTACGCCAATTGCACCCGAAGTCATTACATTAGCTACTGCCCTTTTCATGGCCCTTCTGTGATTAATACGCCTTTCGATGGACCTTGCAACGGACTTTGCAACAAGGACTGCCTCTAAATTATGATCGTCTACCTCATATATATCTACCTGGAGATCCTTATTAAGTATTGTTGTAAGTTTTTTCCTGACATTTTCTATTTCTTCTCCACCTCTTCCAATGACAATTCCAGGTCTTGCCGTATGAATATTCACCTTAATCTTTGGTCCAAATCTTTCAATTACAACCTTTGCAATATCCCCTTTTGAAAAATAGTTCTCAATAAACCTTCTTATCACAAGATCTTCATGAAGGGCCTCTATATACAAACTCCTCTTTGGAGCATACCATATAGAATCCCATGTATAAACTCCACCAACCCTTAATCCACGCGGATTTACTTTCTGTCCCATAATTAAGTATTAAATTATACCTTATATAATTATTCTTGGCAAGTTTTTTTTTGAAACAAGATAATCCGTAAAGTTTTTGATTAAAAATAACATAAAATCTTATTCCAAAACAAAAAAGAAATAAAATTTTGCTTTCTGCAATTTATAAGAAACCCTCACTTTAACCAAAAAGGGCCTTTTTTACCAAAAAATTCAAATTTAGCCAAAAAGATATGGGTAAGTTTCAATACAAAACTGTAACTTACCCATAAGTCTGTAGAAGTAAGTCCTGCCTAGGTTTTCTACACTCATTTTATCCAATAAAGGAAAAAATTTGCATTTTTCTTATTAACGAAAAAGGAAAAAGTGCCGATTTATAAGATAGAGATGAAAGAAAATAGTTTGTTTCAATATTTAGAAGAATTCAAACTTTCATATGGTAAAGAGTTTAAAGATAGGAGATTAGAAAAAAGGTTTGAAGATATCTTTTTAAGGTTATAGGGTGCAGAGATTTCCAAGGTAGCTCAAATTACTACTTGTTCTCCTAACAAGACAAAGAATGTCTGGCATACCC
>DNCM01000119.1 GCA_003498085.1 bacterium | reverse complement strand
TTTTTACATATCCTCTCAATAGTTCTTACTCCTCCTTCTCCCTTTCTATCTTGCGCGCTTAAACACATATCAACAACTGCCACATCAAAAGGAGAATAATCCCTAATTATTCCCATAGCCCCCTCTTCACTTGAAGCTACCGTCGTATCCCACCCTTTAATTACAAAAAGCTCTTTTAATTGCTCTCTTAAGTTTTTATCATCCTCAACAACAAGAATCTTTGCCATAATCAACTCCCTTTTTTAGGGAGAAGAATTGCAAACTTTGCTCCTTCTCCTGGAATTCCTTCCTCTCTTATTTTTCCTTTGTGTGCATCAATAAAGCGCTTGACAATACAAAGCCCAAGCCCTGTTTTCCCTTCCTTTGTTGTAAAGAATGAAGAAAATATCTTTTTTTTATTTTCAAATGGAATACCTTGACCATTATCAGCAACGGTTATTTCTATACTGTTATTTTTAGATTGAAGGGTAATCTCAATCCTTCCTTCTTGTTTAGGAAGAAATGATTTGGCATTGTTTATCAATTCTAAAAACACTTCTTTTAATTTATTATAATCACCTTGGATAATTACATTTTCCAAAGATATTTCACAATAAGAATTTATTCTTGTCTCATCTATAACATCATTGATAAGCATAGCCATATTTATCTCTTGGATATTGAGAGATAATGGCTTAAGTAGTCCTGCAAAATCTTCTAATATTTCCCTTGTTTCCTGAATTATTCTATCTATATCATCTACTTTCTTTTGAATATCATGTTCAAATCTTGTCAGCATTTGGCTTAATATAAGATTCGCAGTTCCTAAAGAAACTAACCTTGTTCCTATACGATGACCAATGGAAGTAGAAAGCTGATGCAATTCTTTTTGATAACGAATACTCTGAATCACATATAAAGCTGTCCTTACGATAGGAAGAACTTTTTTTTCGTCTATATAGGTAAATTCTCCATTTTTTAAAAGGTTTATTCTGTCTATAACCTCTCCTTCCCAGATAAGGGGCATACTCATTAGACCAAAAACCCTTATTGTCTTTCTATCCTCTAAATTAATTTGGTTCAATATTCCTTCTACTTCTTCTCTTTCTATTCCTTTTAAGACAGATATTTCCCAATTGTTTTCTTCTTTACATAGCCAAAATCCCTTTTCTATTCCTAGAAAAAAAAGGATTTTACCCAGACAAAAATCGATTGATTCATCTAATGAAAGAAAGAAAGCTTTAGTCTCTATCTCCCTTATTGCGGCAAGCTGTGCCCATGCATTTTCTAATTCTTCATAAAATAAGGGTTTTTTAAGATTATTCATTTTTTCCTATAATTTCAATTATTTTATTAGCTACATCCCTTGTATCAAATGGCTTAGTAAAAAAAGCTTTTGCTCCTAACTCAATTCCTCGAGAATAATCATCATCCCGTTCATATACAGTAGTAAAGATAAAGGGGATAGATTTAGGTATTTCTTCAGCAATCTTAAACCCTCCTCCTTCATCTATTTCTAAACCTTCTTTAGATTTAGGAAGTTTAATATCCAAAAAGACAAGAGATATTTTGTCTTTTTCTTCTTTAATTATCTTTAAAGCATCTTCTACATTAGTAGCGTATAATACATCATATCCTTCATTTTCTAATCTCCATCCTAAAAGGATGGCATGGCTTTCTTGATCTTCTACTACCAGTATAGTTTTCATTCTCCCTCCTTAGGTAACCAGAATTCAATCTCTGTCCCTTTATCTAAAGGTTTTGAAGAAATTTCTCCTTTGTGGGCAAAGATAATCTCTTTTGTCACTCTCAATCCCAAACCCAGTCTCCCTGGATGAGATGGAGGCATAGAGAAAAGGTCTTGTTCAATTCCCTCTCCATCATCTCTTACAGAAAAGAATATTTTTCCATCTTTCTTTTCTATGGAGATCTTTATCACTGCCCCTTTACTTTTCTCACGAGGAACCCTACCTCTAATGGCATTAATAGCATTGGCAACGAGGTTGATAAGGACATCCTCTACTGCATCTCTGTCCATATAGACATAATCCTTTGTAGAGATATTGACGAATTTATATTCAAAATTTATATTTTCCTTTTCAATGCGAATAGAAAATCTTGTTTTTAATCTTTCCATCATTCCCTTTATCTCATTGTAAATTACATCCTTTGGAATTATTAAAGGTGTTCCTATATCCTTCCTTATAGAATAACAGATGTTCTTTACCAGTCTATCATATTTATAACAATCTTCTTTTATAAATGTGAGTATCTTATTAAGCCTCTCGTCATTAAACTCCTTGCTTATCTCAGATAATTGACGGATAGATTCTAACAGTCCATGTAGAGGAGTCTTTAGACTATGAGAGGTAGCATAATAATACGTACTTTGCATCTTAGAAATTTTGTCTTTTTCTTCAATGTAGTCCGCAATCTCCAGACAACTTGCTATATTTGATGCTAATATAGATAGATAAACCCTATCTTCATCAGAGAATTTTATTATTTCAGAACCTCTGGTTCCTTTCTTATTTTCTACTTTTATTACCCCCAATAATTCATCGTTGCTTCCAATGATAGGGACACCAAGCCATGATGTTATATGTGACTGAAGGTAGTCACGATGTGATTCACCATCCCAATTTGGATGTTTTTTAATCTCTTCCTTGTCCAATGATAGAATTTCTCTTGATGCGGCAACATATGCTGTCAACCCTGCTTTCTCTAAGGAAGAAATCTTTATCTTAACTTCCTTTTTTTTGTCCAGAGAACATCCATATTCATAGGCCAATTCTAGATATTCAGGATTATCTTTACTCACTAGAAACAGACTGCAAGCCTCTGCTTCTAAATCCTCTACTGTACCGTGCGCAACTTCCTTCATCAGTGAAGGAACATCTGTAATTGAGGATGTTAATTTTCTACTTATGTCCATAAGTGACTTCCATTTCTCTAAAGAAGAGCGATTGATTGACACAGTTAGTTCTATATGTCTTAAAATATTTCGTTTTATACCCAAAAGAAGCTCTTTATCTTTACTTTCCAGATTTAAGATTGCAATGACTTTTCTATTAGAATTTAAAAGGGGAGAAATTAAGCGGTATATAGCATTTTCTTCTGGTATAATATCTGGAGATTCTCCTTTTTTAGCAAGAAGAAATCCCTCCTTCAATCCATCCCTTTCAAAACAATGAAGAATTTCTTCATTTTCTTTATATAAAGAACAGGGCATTATTGGTTCGAATGATTCATTAGGTATAAGAAGGCAACTCTCTGTTTCATAGTGTGTTCTAAGACTTCCTTTTACCTCACTGGTTATCTCATGGATATGGTCGTATTTACAGTAAATGTCATAGATAAGATTTAAAAGCTTTTCTGTTTCTTGCTCCATTGACTAATCCTTATAGCCTTTCTTTTTTCGATCTGTTTTCTAATTTCTAAGTAATCCATATAAGTATCAATCAGGCTATCTTCTAGCGATACAAAATGAGTATTTATTAAGTTTTTCAAATCTTTAATTTGCTCTTTAATCTTTTCCCCATTATCTTGTATTGCTCTGTAAGTGTAATTTCTATCCCCAAGAAGATTCTGAAGTTTACTTATCTCTTCTTTATCTAAGGAAAAAGACTTATAAGGATTGGGAAAGATTTTAAAAAGTCTATCAAAAAAAGGATCATTCTCTTCAATAAGTTTTTTCTCCTGGATACTTTTTAAATGGCAGAGAACCTCTATCGGCAAACGAACAAATTCCTTCTTATATTTTCGATAAGTGGCATAGGAGCTGGTTACCATTTGAAAAAAAAGATTTGGATAATCTTTATTCAATACTTCTATAATTGAAAGATTAAAATTATCAACTCCATTTCTATTATCGAAGAATCTTTCTATATATTCAAAAATACTTTTTTCAGTCTTAAGAGAGATGATTTCAATATTGACTATCTCATCCACTGGAATTAATCTTCTCTCTTTGATCAATAGACTCAATCTTTGAATAGGAATCCCTAAGCATCCTTTAATGCCCGAAGTAGTAAGAAAAGAAATAAAAGAATCAGTCTTTTCCATATTAAGATATTCTTTTAATAGTCTATTAAGACCATTCTTGGAAGATGTTTCCAAAAACTTTCTTGTGGTTTTTTGATTTATGAATCTTTGGTAATCAAACTCATTAGCTATCTTTTCACAGGAAAGCGCCATTGATTCTAATATATTCAATATATTCAAAATAACCCCCGGTAAGAGGATGAATCTCTTGTGAGTAAATATAAATTTAATTACAGGAACAGCAGGATGTAACGAACGGTCATGAAACATGTAAAGAATAAGATCCGTTGTATCAATCGTCCGATGAAGTTCTTTGTCTAGATTATAATCGTAAGATACATTCTCACACCGCTCCTCTACCCACTGACGAGTGCTAAGAGACATCTTTAAATTTAAATTTATACATTTCTCTTTTCTAAATTAAAATAAAACTATACCCCTTCTTATATATCGGCATTTTAGCGGAAAAACTTAACTTAAAATTACAAATTCCATTCATTATAAAAATTTTAAAAAAAAAAATATAATTTATTTTTCCTCCAATGTCAAGAATTTTTTCTCATGGGTAAAACTCAAATGGGTATAGACACACGAACCACTCTGATGAAAAATAAAATTTATAACCAATTTTTTAAGTGATAAGGTTTTGAAGTTAGAGATATGTGGATAAGAATGTGTAAAAAATATTCTAAAGATTATACCTTGTGGGAAAAATCGACATTTATTTGTATTACTTCCACTGTTATATTGGCTCTTGAAATAGGGAAT
>DNCM01000022.1 GCA_003498085.1 bacterium | reverse complement strand
AAGCCTGCCGAAGGCAGGCCGGTAAGATTGAACAGGAAATGAATATAAAGAAGATTGCAGAAAAGGCAAAATTAGCATCTTATAAGATTTCTTGCCTTTTGGAATGTGAAAAGAATGACATACTCGCACGTATTGCAGATGAAATTCATAAAAGAAGCAAAGAGATAATCCAAGAAAATAAAAAAGATCTCGAATATGGAGAAAAAATAGGTCTATCATCTGCCTTAATGGATAGACTCTTACTTGATGAAAAGAGGATAAATGGGATTGTAGAAGGGATAAAAAATATAATAAATCTTCCTGATCCAATTGGTGAAATTTATGATACAAAAAGGGTCAAAAGTGGTCTTGTTGTTGGAAAGATGAGGGTTCCTCTCGGTGTTATTGGTATCATATACGAAGCAAGACCAAATGTGACCGCAGACGCTTTCTCCCTTTGTTTTAAATCTGGAAATAGTTGTATTTTGAAAGGGGGGATCGAGGCTAAAAATTCTAACAAATATCTTATATCGATAATAAAGGACATTTTATCTGATTATGGGTTGTCTGATAGTGTTTTTTATATTGAAGGAAGGGAAGTAGTAAAAAAACTTGCACTACAAGACAAGTATATTGACTGTATTATTTTAAGGGGAGGAAAAGCCTTAATTGATGCAATTGGAGAAGGTGCAAAGGTTCCCATTATCGCTCATGGCGAAGGGATATGCCATGTCTACATCGATAGTGAATGCTTTCTTGGTATGGCAGAGGAAATAGCATTCAATGCAAAGGTTCAAAGGCCTGGAGTCTGCAATGCAATGGAGACATTGCTTGTGCATAAAGATGTTGCTCGTAAAATCTTGCCCCCACTTGTTATAAGATTAAAATCTAGTGGATGTGAAATTCGTGGGTGTGAAAAAACTAGAGAAATCTGTCCAGATGTAATTGCTATAACAGAGGCTGACTGGAGGACAGAATACCTTGCATTGATCCTCTCAATTAAAATTGTTTCTTCTTTGGATGATGCGATAGAACATATAAATCATTATGGTTCTCACCATTCGGACGCAATCGTGACAAATTCATATACAAATGCCATGAAGTTTTTACGGATGGTTGATTCATCTAGTGTTTATGTGAATGCATCAACAAGGTTCACTGATGGAGGGGAATTTGGACTTGGCGCTGAAATTGGCATATCAACCCAAAAGCTTCATGCAAGGGGTCCTATGGGATTAAAAGAGCTTACATCATCAAAGTTCATCATATTTGGCGATGGCCAGATAAGGAAGTGAAAATTGGCATATTTGGTGGGGTTTTTGACCCCATCCATTTCGGACATCTTCAAGGAGGAGAAGGAGCAAGAGTTAGTTTAGGTCTTGATAAAGTTCTCTTTACTCCATCTCATATACCTCCACACAAACCAAAATCTTATGCAAGTAGTAAAGATAGGATTGCAATGGTAAATATTGCATTGGAAGAAAATCAAAACTTTATCTGCTTAGACATTGAAGCAAAGAGAGAAGGCATATCATATACAATTGATACAGCCAAAGAAATAAAAAGGCTTTATGGAGAAAATGAGTATTATTTTATCATAGGTCAGGATACAATTCCTGAGCTTCCAACATGGAAGGATTATAAAACACTTATTCTCCTTGTGAAATTTGTTGCAATAAAAAGGTCTGATTTTTCCTATACAGATCCAGACATTACCATCATCGAATATCCAACGCTACCCGTATCATCGACAATGATAAGGGAAAGGATAAAACAAGGCCTCTCCATAAAATACCTTGTACCAGATGGTGTTTTAAAATACATCCAGAAACATGGATTATATATGTAAAATTTGCAATTTTTATTTGTGTTTGGTAAAATAAAAGCTAAAAAAAAGTATGGTTTGGGATAGTATAATTGGCCAGGATGAAGCTATTTCATTGTTAAAAACGCTTGCTAAAGAGAAGAACTTTGATAAACCACTCCTTTTTCTAGGAAAGGATGGAAGTGGAAAAAGGTTTGCCGCAAAGGTTTTTGCATGCGCGATAAATTGCGAAAATTTGGGATGTAATGCATGTCATTCTTGTAAGATGTTTAATAAAGGAATCCACCCTGATATAAAAGAGGTAAAAGACGATAATGGATATATAAAGATTGATATGATAAGGGATATAATAAAAGAGGCTTATCTTAGACCAATGTATAAAAAAAAGATATACATAATAGATAACTGCCATTTTCTTACAGAAGAAGCAGAAAATAGCCTCCTTAAGATATTAGAAGAGGCAAAAGAGACTATCTTTATCTTGATAACAACCACAACTCTCTCACTTTTCCCAACAATCCTATCAAGATGCTTCACCGTAAGATTTAAATCATTGTCCCTAGATAGCCAAAGGAAAATTTTTGAAGCAAATGGTCATGAGTTTCACGAAGATATAGCAGAACTATCTTTTGGAAGTATATCCCTTGCATTGGAATATGGCAAATATGATATTCAAAGTATTATCTCATGGCTTGATTTATTTAAAAAAGAAAAAAACCTAAATGTTGCAAATAGACTGATTGAAATGGAAAATAGATTTCCTTTTTTGCTCGATATTTTTATCTCTATTTTAAGAAAAAAAGCCTCTTTTTCTTTTATTGAGAAACTATTATCTGCAAAAGAATATATAAATGCAAATTGCAACAAAAGGCTTGTTTTGGAAAGGATGGTCTTAGATGCTTAAAGAAGTAGTTGGGGTTAGATTTCCAAAGGATTATAGAATAAATTATTGTAATCCTGGTGAACTCATCCTTAAAAAAGGGGATTTATGTGTTGTTCGGATAGATGGCGTTGAAGATATAGCAAATGTTATTGAACATCCAAGGATTTTGAAGGAAGATGAAGTTATAAAGGCAAATTCCATCGTTATAAGAAAAGCAACAGAAGAAGATAAGAAAACTATTGACGATAATAAAGAAAAAGAGGAGTTTTCTAAAAAAGTATTTTTAGAGAAAGTTAAAAAACACAACCTCCCTATGAAGTTTGTTGATGTCCACCTTTCCCTTGATAGAACAAAATACACATTCTATTTTAGTGCAGATGAAAAGATAGATTTTAAGGCGCTCGTTAAAGAGCTTGCAGGCGTTCTATCTAGTAGGATTGAGCTTTATCAGATAAGATTAATGGATGAAATGAGGTTATTTGGAGGAATTTCATGGTGCGGAAGGGAATTTTGTTGTTCAAAATTCCTTACTTCCCCAAAATCAGTAAGTCTGAAAATGGCGAAAGAGCAGAACCTAAACCTTTCTTTTTCTAAAATGACAGGAATATGTGGAAAATTCATGTGTTGCCTTGCCTTTGAATATGAATTTTACAAAACATTCAGGGAAAAGATGCCAAAGGAAGAGACAACTTATAAAACACAAGAAGGGATTGGGGTTATCGAGGAAGTTTCCCCAATCCGTTCATCAATCAAAGTAAGACTTGAGGACGACAGAATAATTGAAGTTCCTATTAAAGTCTAAATGAAATACTATATTACCACACCACTTTATTATGTAAATGATATCCCTCACATTGGCCATGCATATACAACAATTGCAGGAGATGCAATGGCAAGATATAAAAGACTTTGTGGATATGATGTTTTATTTACAACTGGAACCGATGAACATGGCCAAAAGATAGAACTAGAGGCACAGAAAAGAAGGATTCATCCAAAAGAGCTTACTTCTACAATGCAAGAAAGGTTTAGGGTATTGTGGAATAAACTTTCTATATCGCATGATGACTTTATAAGAACAAGCGAGGAACGACATAAGGTGGCCTCACAGGCTTTTTTTGAGAAACTCTATAAAAATGGGGATATCTATTATGGAGTATACGATGGTCCATACTGTATCCACTGCGAAAGCTATGCAAGAGAAGATATATGTCCGTCATGTGGAAGGGAAACTAGCTTACTTTCATCTCCTACATACTATTTTAATCTTTCTAAATATAAAGATAGGCTCCTTTCGTTTTTTAAAGATTCTCCAGATTTTATAATGCCTTCATTCCGCCTCCAGGAAATGGTAAACATGGTAGAGAGTAAAGAGTTCTCTGATTTGAGTATAACTAGAGAAACAACGAAATGGGGAATCCCTGTTCCAATACCATCGTCTTCTGCTATTATCTATGTCTGGTTTGAAGCATTGACAAATTATTTGACCTGTGTTGGTTGGCCAGATGATAAAGATAAATTCGAAAAATACTGGCCCTGCGACCTTCATCTTGTTGGAAAGGATATATTGAGATTCCATTCGATAACCTGGCCCTGTATGCTTTTTGCCTGTGGTATTGCTCCACCAAAAAGAGTGTTTGCACATGGATGGTGGAACATAAAAGGCGAAAAGATGTCAAAGTCAAAAGGAAATGTTGTTTCTCCTGAAATTCTATGTGATGATGTTGGCACTGACTGCTTAAGATACTTTCTCTTAAGAGATTTAACATTTGGATTGGATGGAGATTTTTCTTATGATAATCTGATAAACAGGCTCAATTCTGACCTCGTAAATGATTTAGGAAATTTGGTCTCAAGAACACTTGTTATGGTGAATAAGTATCTTGATGGAAGGGTTCCACCAAAAGGAAAAGAAGATAGACTTTCCAGCCTTGCTCAAGAATGCTTTCAAAAGATGGATGATGACTTTGAAAACCTAAGATTTAATGCCTGGCTTGAGAAGGTCTGGAGTTTTATCAACGAATGCAACAGATACATAGACCAAGAAAAGCCATGGACAATTTCTGATAAAGAAAGGCTTTATAGTGTTCTTTATAGCCTCCTTGAGGCATTAAGGTATATTGCAGGGTTTATTTTGCCAATAATGCCAAATACATCAAAAGAAATCCTTAAGCAACTTGGAGCAGACAAAGAATTTTCCTTATCTTCATTTAAATGGGGCCTTCTTTTAGAAAAAACAAAGATTTCTCTCGGTGAGCATTTATTCACAAGAAAATCTATTTAATTCCTAAAGATTATTTCCCAACAACCATAGACTTTGTTTGTGAGAATTTTCCTAGTTTTAGTTTGTAATAGTATAGACCTGTTGAGACTCTTTGTCCAGAATCATTCTTTAAGTCCCAGAATATTGCACTTCCTTCCTTTGCTTTTGTGTATGAGCCTCTTTTTCTCTGTCCTACCTCTATTGTTTTTACCTTTTGTCCAAGAATATTATAGATTGTAAGAGAAACATAGGCATCTTCTGCAAGTTTAAATGGAATCCAACAAGAATTATTTGCTGGGTTTGGAAATGATTGGAGTAAAATTGATACCTTTGGAATAACAGGGGCATCTATCTCTATGGGTTCTTGCTCTACATTGGGTAATTGGTCTCCTGTGCTTGTCCTTTCAATAAACATTGTGTTTCTGTTTGAATTATTGTCAAAGTCAAAGGATATATTGGTTTTTCCTTGTTTCTTTACTATAAACTCTATTGTCCCAAGGATTCCTAAGTCAGATGTTTCTGGCTTCATTAAGCCAAAGGCATAATCTATCTTTCCATTACCTATATTGTTCTTTAGGATATAGGCATTATCTGGTAAAAAGTTTCCTTTGTGTAACTTATTTTCTGTTGGCTCAAGAAGCTCTTTGTCATAAGTTAAATGAATCTCACCACAAAAGACATTCCTTGCATCAGAAATTAAGATATTTAATGTAATAATATCCCCTGGCTTTGCATTATCAATTGAGTTTGG
>DNCM01000045.1 GCA_003498085.1 bacterium | reverse complement strand
AGAGTAGAACTTGGGAACCGACATAAAAATCCCATTTTTACAGGAAAATTTGCCATCAATAATCTAATTTAACAACCGTATCTCCTTCTAACTTGAAACAAGCAGGACCAGAATCAGAAAGGACAAAAAACTTTCCTTTTAGAATAAAAACATCAACACCAGAATAAACACTTTTTTTGCATATAGCTCTTGCATTTTCATTACTTGGTTCATCCTGTAATCTTTTTAATTCGTCCAAAAGAACCTCTACTTTCTTCTTTGTATCTTCATAGTTCTTTAAAACCTCTTCTTTTTTTTCTTGTGTTAATGTATCAATATTTTTCATATCAAGAACTATCCTTTCAAGATTGTTTTTTTCGAAATCGAGATTTTTCATAATATCATCCAAAGCGTGCATCACATCTGGTTTTCTTCCAAGAAAAAGATATGTATTTGTCCCCTTTTTCCCTCCTATCTCTTCTGCTTCTATCTTATTCATACAAAAAGACCTTCCTCCAATTATCTTCTTTGCATATATAACATCATTCGATAAGACTTCACTATGAAGAACATAATCCTTTACTGTTATCGCAGAACCAGAGACATAAGAATTCTCTATAAATCCACAAGATATCTTTTCTCCAGAAACATTTCCCTTTCTTATTCCCCTTGCAATATTAACATCTCCTCCTGCTTTGACAATCCCGCCATCCATTCCATCACCAATACTAGCATTGCCACCCGCTATAACACTAAACCCTTCCCTAATTGAGCCAGAAATAATAATATTTCCTATAAAATCTATATTTCCAACGCTTGCATCAACATCACCTTTCACCTCATAGGTAGTCTCAATATCTATTCTTGTTTCATGGATAACAGCCATTCCATTGCATCCTGCAAGTAATAAAAGACCGTCTTGAGAAACAACCGTATTTTTTCCAGACGGAAGGTTAATATCCTTTGGAGGTGGAGGAGGAATCTCCTCTCCTGTTATCTTTACTCCAGACCCTCCAGGAGCTGAAGGATGTTTTACAACCAAAACATCTCCCTTCTTTACATTTATAATTTTTCCTTCCCTATTTATTTTGTATTCAAGAAAGGCATCTTTTCCTGGTGTTGGTAGGATGGGTTCTGCAAAAATGATTGGCTCTTTAAACCTTCCTTCTGCCAAAGATTTTTTTACTATATCCTCATTTATTCCAGCAACTATCCCTTCGCTATTTATATATTTCATAACCTCTTCTATATCAATGAGCATTCCACCTACCCTTGGCGGATAAAAAATTATTTCTCCCTTTTCTTCGGGTGTTTTTCTTACCTTAATTATTGTTGAGACATCAGAAAGATACTGCCTTGGCCCTATTTTTAAAACACACTCTTTCTTCTCTTTTTTCTCTTCAATTTCTTTGAATAATTCAAATATCTTTTCCATGTCGATATCGACAAACTTATGATCTTCAATGTCCTTCTTTACAGCCAAAAAATCTACGTGCTTCCCTTCCCCATATGGTGGATGAATAACAAGGTATATACCATCTGCACGATTGTCGAATGAAAAATGGCCATCTCTGTCTTCGCCATAGGTTTCATACCATCCCTCGCTCCATGGTCCAAACATACCTCTTGGATAAACCCTTATCGTTTTATTCGGTTTCTCTTCCAAAAGAAGAGCAAACTCTACTTTCTCCTCTGATATACGAAGAAGCTCTGATGCCTCTGATATAGCATCAAGGAGGCTTTTGTTTGTCACAACAATAGATGCAGGTGGTTCAATCTTCATCTTTTTTTGAGGAGCCTCTCTTTTTACCATATGAACAATACAAGGTTCATAGGGAAGCGAAAGTATATCTCCTTCTTTATATTTAAATGTTGTTCCAACCAATGGCTTCCTCATCTCAAGCGTTCTCTTTCCCATTGTAATCCTTGTCCCAGGGAATATCGTTCCCGATACGGATATCTTTCCATGTTCACTTGTCTTAAGCTCTGTATATATCCTCTCTGGTGAACCAACTTCCTCTATTTCAATCTCATCCTCCGCAAATATCACGCCTCCACCAAGAATCCTCTGGCCCTTTGCAATAGCAACAGGGATATTAAAAATAGGAGGAGGAACTTCTCCTTTACTCATAATGATTCCTTTTCTTCCAGAAACAAAAATCTTTTTTGTCTTCACCCAGCAATCTACTATAGATACATGAACCAAAAGGGAAAAACGAGCATCGATATTTGCCCTTATACATGACTCAACAACAACATCACCATCTGCCTTTATAATTACCTCATCATCCTTCTCGCCAAATATCCCTTTATCAACATAAACGCTTCCATCTGAAATAAGTTCTACGCCTTTTTCAACTTTACCATGTATGACTATATCGCCCTTTGCATATACAGATGTCCTCTCTTTTACATCACCAGATACTACGATCTTTCCATCGAATTCAACATTTTCTGAAAGGTCTTGTTCAATTCTTAAAACCATCTCAACATCGCATCTAGTTCCTGTCCAAGTTGCCTCTCCCTTTGCTCCTGCATATAAAACCCTCTTGTCAGTGGAAAGATATGTGTTTATGCCAGGAATTATTTCAAAATCATCGCCAGGCATCCCAGGTATTTCCTCTCCAAAGATTGATATTCCTCCTTCACCTACTTCTGAAGGTAGTTTTATGGCAAGGACCTGGCCTTCTAAAGTTTCAAGCGTATCCTCTTTTTTTATCTCTTTATCGTCTCTTCTTCCAAACTGGTATACAAATCTTGCAAAATTTCCTTTTGTTGGTGAAGTAAAGCTTGCAATCTTTATCTCTTTATTATAAACAAGGTTTCTGAGGAATCCTTTTATAGCTTCTTTATCTATGCCATGAGTAATTCCTGCTTTCTTAAGCTCCCTTATAATTATTCTTCCCTTTACCGGCCTTCCAAAATTTGGGTTTGGTGTTGATAGGGACAAATATGCATATTTATTCTCTTCTGTCCTTATCGTTATTTTTCCGTCGAGTTCTGGTATGTATTGACGAGGTGCTATCTTTGTTGTGATACCAGTTTTTTTATTGATTGCATCGGTAAGAATATTCTCGTCTATATCAAAGAACTCCTCAAGTAGATCCTTTGTATCATCCAATGTTATCCTCTTTCCCCTTATCCCACCTCTTTTTACTGTAATAAAAAGTCCCTCAGGGAGATTATCTATATTGATCTCATCTGGTATCTCTTCTTCCTTTTTTCTTTTTTTATCAAGTTCTTCTTTAATATCATTCCAAGGACCATCAACTCCATATGGAAAGCATAGAAATAGGATTTTCTTATCAACTACTATAGGAATCGCATCCATCTCTTCTATTCCAAGTAATTCCTTTGCCTTCTCTTTATTATCTACAAGTATTGATGGAGGGGATTTTGGAATTTTTTGCTCGGACTTAGGGTATGATAGCTCAATCTCCATTGGTTTATATGGATATTGAACAAGTGCCCCCCTTTCTTCTTTTAATAGAATATTTTCAATGGCTTTTTTTATATCAAGGAATGTCTTCCCAATTGTAATTTTTGTTTTTGGATATATATATCCATTCGATGAGACAAATCCACCACTATCTACACTTACCTCTGTCTTCTCATGCATGGGAGAACCAATCGTTTCAGAACATATACCTTCTTTTGAATAGATATTTCCACCAATGATACCTTTTACACCTTTTGTTATAACAACGGGAAGGGAAAATATAGGAGGCAGGGGTGTTTTTGATGACATAATAATCCCTTTCCTCCCTATCACAGCAACCTTCTCTGTGCTTACCTTTGAATATAAAAGGCCTGTATTTACAATAACAGAAGCCCCTGCATTAAGGCTTGTATAAGAAGCAGAACCTGCTATGATATCATACCCAGCAGTTATGACGCACTCACTTTCCTTCTCACCTATAATATCTCCATTTACTTCAACAGTTCCAGTTGCCTCTAACCTTACTCCTTTTTGAACATTACCAAGAATTGTTATATCGGATGCCTTTACAAAAACACCCTCTTGAATACTTCCAGAAACTATAACTTTTCCATCAAATTCAAGTGTTTCAGAAAGATCTCCATCAATTCTTAAGACCCTTTCAACATCGCATCTATTTCCAATCCACGATACCTCACCCCTCGCAGTTGAATATAAAATATTATCTTTAAGCCATGTATTCATACCAGCGGTTATCCCTAAATCATCGCCAGGTAATGGTGGAATCTCTTCTCCAAAGATAGATATTCCTGGTTTTCCCAAAGAAGGAGGTAGTTTTATTGCAATGATTTGACCATCTATTACTTCAACCATATCCTCTTTTCTTACCTCCCTATCGTCTTTTTTTCCAAACTGGTATATAAATTTTGCAGGATCACCTTTTGTCGGTGGAGTAAAACTTGCAATCTTTATCTCTTTGTTATAGACAGGGTTTTTAAGAAATCTTTTTATTATCTCTTTGTCTATGCCGTGAGCAATCTTTGCTTTCTCAAACTCCCTTATTATTATCCTTCCCCTTATCGGCCTTCCAAAATTTGGGTTTGGTGTTGATAAAGACAAATATGCATATTTATTCTCTTCTGTCCTTATCGTTATTTTTCCGTCAAGCTCTGGTATGTATTGGCGAGGTGCTATCTTCGTTGGTATGCCAGTTTTTTTGTTAATTGCATCAACAAGAACATCTTCATCTATATCGAAGAATTCCTCAAGTAGATTCTTTGCATCATCCAATGTTATCTTCCTTCCCCTTATTCCACCCCTTTTTACTGTAATAAAAAATCCCTCAGGAAGGTTGTCTACTATTATCTCATCTGGTCTCTCTTCTTCCTTTTTTCTTTTTCCATCAAGCTCTTCTTTAATAGCATTCCAGGGACCATCAGTCCCATATGGAAAACATAAAAATAAAACTTTTTCATGAGTTTCTATAGAAATCGTATCTATATCTTCTACTCCAAGAAATTTTTTTCCCTCTTCTTTGTCTTTGACGATTATAGATGGCGGAAATTCTAACGAAGCTGGCTGTTTACAAGCTTCCTTTTGTGTTAAGCTTATTTCTTTTGGAGTATAAGGGACTTGAACTATCTGTCCCTTTTCTTCACGAAGCTCTATATTTTCAAGCAGTTTATTTATTTCAATAAATTTATTGCCAATCGTAATCCTTGTTTTTGGATATATTGAATTTGATGAGACAAATCCACCACTTTTTACATTTATCTCGGTCTTTTCGTGCATAGGAGAGCCTATTACTTCAGAAAAGACACCTTCTTCTGAATAAATATTACTACCAACAACACCCTTTACACCTTTTGTTATAACAACAGGAAGAGAAAATATGGGAGGCAGGGGTGTTTTTGACGACATAACAATCCCTTTTCTTCCTATTACGACAATCTTCTTCGCATCTACCTTTGAGTATAAAAGACCTGTACTTATAATAATAGAACCTCCTGTATTGAGGTTTGCATAAGATGCAGAACTTGCTATGATATCATGTCCAGCACTTATGGTGCACTCTTTTTCTTTTTCACCCATAATATCCCCATCTATCTCGATGGTTCTTGTTGCCTCTAGCTTTGCTCCTTTTTGGACATTACCCCGAACTGTTATATCACCCGCCTTTACAGAAATACCTTCTTGGATGCTTCCTGTAACTATAACCTTTCCGTCAAATTCAATTGTTTCAGAAAGGTTTCCTTCAATTTTCAAAACCTTTTCAACATCACATCTATTCTCTGTCCAAACTACCTCTCCATAAGAGGTTGCATATAAAATTCTTCCATCAGGAGAAAGATATGTATTTGTCCCAGAGATAATATCAAAATCATCGCCTAGAATACCATTTATTGCCTCTCCATATACAGATATTCCATTATTACCAATGGTAGGGGGTAACTTTATTGCAAGAATTTGACCAGGAATTACCTCTACATTTTTTTCTTCAAACTTATAAAGCCATTCTGCAGGACTTCCTCTTTCTCCTGGTTTCCCTTTCGCAACAAGAACAGGAGTATTGTAATTTTTTTCTATTATTGCCTTTCTTATTACCTTCTCATTTATTCCGTAAACTATACCTCTTTTTTTTAGACACTCAATAATATCAATAAATCTTGGCGGTCCCCCCCCCTCTTTTGGCGGTAAAATCCTTATCTTCGCATAAAGGGCCATCTTTAGTTTATGTTATAATTATAGTATCTTGTATAAATTAATTACAATAGGCTGAATAAAAATTGATACACTGTAAAAATTAAGGAAAATGATCCTTAATCTTAGAAGATGAGTGTGTAAGATTTATAATAAGTCCTATAGAAATAAGACTTGAAACAAGAAATGAACCTCCATAACTGATGAATGGAAGTGGAAGCCCCATTACTGGAATAAGTTTTGAAACAACACACATATTTATAATTGCCTGAAGAAATATGGAAAAAACAAGTCCAAAAACAAGTAGGGAACCAAATATAGAGGAAAGATTAACGGATATAGAAAAGCCTATTATAGCAAATAGAACGAACAAGCAAATAATAAATAAAACTCCCAAAAATCCCAATTCTTCTCCAATTATAGGAAGAATAAAATCTGTATAGGGAAGTGGAAGGGTAAATAACTTTTGCTCAGAAAGTCCAGGTCCTTTTCCAAAAATACCTCCACTTCCTAAAGCAATTATACTATGCTGACTTTGATAGTTATCCATATTTACAATCCTCTCCATAACATAGCTTTTTGTTGTAATTATTGTTCCAATGCTTATTCCGACAAAAATAAAGAAGAGCAAAATATATTTTATCCTTACCCTTCCAAAAAATGCCATGGAAAGAAATATAAAGGATATAAATATTGCTGCTCCACAATGTGGTTGAAGAGCAAGGATAGCAAGAATAATAGCTAAAATTATTATTGGAGGAAAAAATCCATGAAGGAATATTTTCAATTTATCATCGTCCTTCTTGGAAAAGAAAGAAGAAAGATAAATAATAAAGGCTACCTTTAACAGTTCAGATGGTTGGATACTTAAAGGACCTATGATTAACCACCTTCTTGCGTTATTTATTGGAGGAAAACATAGTGTGCAGACTGTAAGTAGTAGGCAGAAAAGTAAGATATAAAAGGAATTTTTAAACAGCCAGTTACAATCTATCCTAGAAACAATTAACAACGCTAAAAATCCAATTGCCGCCCAAAGTGTTTGTCTTAAAAAATAATGGTACATACTTATTTCTGATTGTGGTATGCGGATAGAAGATGCAGAAAAGACCATAATAAGTCCGATTGCAACAAGAAAAATTGTAATGATAACCAATATATTACACAGACGATGTAACTTTTCCTCTTCCATTAAGCCTACTTTTAAGATTATAAACACATTTTACAAAAAACTCTCCCCTCTCCTTATAGTCTTTAAACTGATCAAAACTTGAACAACACGGAGAAAGGAGAACTATATCATCTTCTTCAGCCAATGCATAGGCTAAATTTACAGCCTCTTCAATCCCAGAAACCTTATGTGTCTCAACCGCACCTGAAGTCATTCCACTTATGATATCGGCAGATTCTCCAAATAAAACGAGTTTTTTTACCCTTTCTTTAAGATATGGAACAAGTCTTGTATAATCCTCCCTTTTATCCTTTCCCCCTGCAAGAAGGATAATCGGCCTATCAAAAGACATAATAGCAGCAATACAGGATGAAACATTTGTTGCCTTTGAATCATCTACAAACATAATATTAGATATAGTAGCTATTGGTTGAATGCGATGGGGAAGTCCAGAAAAATTCCTTATAGTATTTTTTATTGCCTCAATATCAACCCTTAAAAGTAAGCTTACAAGAACACTTGCGAGGATATTCTCAA
The DNA here is from genome assembly GCA_003498085.1 of bacterium. Lineage (GTDB taxonomy): Bacteria > UBA9089 > UBA9088 > UBA9088 > UBA9088 > UBA9088. Next base: position 5,502 of record DNCM01000045.1, on the reverse strand, counting down.
GGTTATGAAGGCCGGGAAGTTTAATTTCTGATATATCCATTATAGTCTCTTCCTTTTCAGAAAACCTTGCAGTGATCATACCATTCCTTATGAACAATCCTTCTTTAAGTCTTTCTTTTACTGAAAATAAAAACACCTTTGCCTTGCTTCTCCTTGAAATATTGAGGACAACGGGAAAATCTGCATTTATAAGCATAATATCATCTTCTGTTTGATTCTCAAAAATTTTTGCTTTTGCCTTTATATAATCCTCTATTGCAAGATATCTATCTAGGTGATTAGGAGCAAAATTCAAAAATATGGATATATCAGCCCTAAACTCAACAATTGTCTCAAGCTGAAAAGAAGATACCTCAAGGACAATGATATTATCCTTTTTAATGGAAGGAATAACAGAGGTTAGTGGAATGTCAATATTTCCACAAACAACTGGATTTTTTCCACCATTTTTAAGGATTTCTCCAATCAATGTTACTGTTGTTGATTTTCCATTTGTTCCGGTTATTGCAATTACTGGCTGATGAGATAAAAATTGCCATCCAAGCTCAATTTCTCCTATTAATGGAATTCCTTTATTATGCGCATCTTTCATCCATGGATGCTCCAGTGGAAAGCCTGGACTTGCTACAACGAGAGAACAAGGAGGTATCTCTTTTATTTTCTCTCCATAGTGAACAATAATACCTTCTGGCAATCTGTTAATCTCGCCTCTAAGTTCATCCCTATTTTTTTCATCTAATACAATAACATTAGCACCTAATAAAGAAAGGAGTTGGCATGAGCTTAAGCCTGACTTGCCCAATCCCAAGACAACTACATTTTTATCCTTTAAGTTTAACATTACCGTAATTTCAGTGTTGATAATGAAAGCAAAACAAATATTATGGCAATAATCCAAAACCTAATCACTATTTTTGACTCAGTCCATCCTTTTTTTTCAAAATGGTGGTGAAGTGGAGACATCAAAAATATCCTTTTTCCTGTCATTTTATAGAATATTATTTGAATAAGAGAAGAACCTACCTCTATAACAAAAAGGCCGCCAACAATTATTAGAGCAACCTCCTGTTTTATGATAAGGGCAATCGTTCCCAATGCACCACCCAAAGCTAAGGAACCACAATCGCCCATAAAGATTTGTGCAGGATGGCTGTTAAACCACAGAAATCCAAGAGAGGCACCAAGTAAAGAAGATAGGAATATAACAAGTTCAGAAGAAAGAGGAACATAGTCGATCTTTAAATACTGTGCAAGCTCCTTATGTCCTGCAAGATATGTCATAATGATAAGGCCGAGTCCAACAAAGATCAAACTTCCAATTGCAAGACCATCAAGACCATCTGTAAGATTGACTGCATTTGATGATGCAACGACCACAAAGATACAAAAAATGATATAAAACCAGCTTATATCAAGAGATACCCCTTTTGTAAATGGAAAGGTAATCACTGTCTGATTAAGGGATAGTGGATAAAGATAAAGGTAGACTCCAACTAAAATACCAATTCCTATTTGGCCAAGCAGCTTATATCTTATAAGAAGACCACTTGTCTTCTCAGTCTTAATCTTTAAGTAATCATCTATAAATCCAAGGATAAAAAAACCCATTACAACAAGAAGGATAAGAATGATGGCACGATTGTCAAGTCTTGCCCAAAGGATTGTTGAGAGGAGGATTATAAAAAGGATTGATATTCCACCCATTGTTGGTGTTACCTCTTTGTGGATATGATTTTCAAGATAAGGCTTTTTCACCCTTTCTGTTATTCTTTTTTGTTTCAAAATTTTCACAAAATATGGGATTATGATGAACGCAATAATAAGTGAAAACAAAGCAGAATAAGCCGCACGGAAAGTAATATACTTAAATACTCTAAGAAATGAAAAATACTCATATAAGACCTCATAAAATAGCCAGTAAAACATTCAATTATTTTTTCAATATTTCTAGAGCAACCTCTTTGTCATTGAAATGAGTCTTTTTATCTCCAATAATTTGGTAGTCTTCATGTCCCTTTCCTGCAATTAAAACAAGATCGTTTTTACCTGCTAATGATATCGCTTTCTTTATTGCCTCATATCTATCTTTTATCCTTATATGCTTTTTTTCCATTCCTTTTTCTATCTCATTAATAATTATATCAAGGTCCTCTCCCCTTGGGTTATCAGATGTAACGATCGCAAGGCTACTTAAATCGCATGCTATCTTTCCCATCTTCGGCCTTTTCTCCTTATCTCTTTCGCCTCCACATCCAAATACGACGATAGTATTTGAAGAAAGTTTTAAACAGGTAGACAATGTATTGTATAAAGCATCTGGTGTATGGGCATAATCGATAATAACAAATGGGTTTCTGTTTATTATCTCAAACCTTCCAGGAGGGAGTGAAAAACTAGAGCATGCATCTTTTATGATGTCTATAGAAATACCATTGTACATTGCAACCCCTATCCCTGCTAATGCATTGTAAATATTGTATCTTCCATAAAATGGAATTTTTATCCTTTCTTTTCCTATTGAAAATGAAATGCCATCTTTTCCTTCATATATATTTTCTGCCTTAATCTCTGCTTTGTTATCAATTCCATAAGTAATCACTCTTGATTTAATTCCTTTAGTTATTTCTTTCCAAAAAGGATCATCTACATTTACAAATGCTCTACAGTCTCTATCTTGTGATAAAAAAAGTTTTTTTTTACAAAGCATATAATTTTTTTTTGTTTTATGATAATCAAGGTGATCCTCATCTAAATTTGTAAAGATTGCATCTTTAAACCTTATCCCATAAACCCTGTCTTGGCTTAAACTATGTGAAGATACCTCCATTACAACGAACTTTGCTCCACCATCCTTTGCCTTTGACAAAAGGGATTGGAGTTCGATAGGTGATGGTGTCGTCTGTTTTGCAGGAATCTCTTCACGTTGTATCATGTGTCCTACAGTAGAAAGTCTACTTATTGGAATACCTGCTTTGCTAAATATTTTTTCTATCAAAAAAGCCGTTGTTGTCTTTCCATTTGTCCCTGTTATACCTATCATATCTAAAGAGAATGTGTCAAAAAATTTTTGTGCAATGAGTGATAATGCCTTGCGGGAGTCATCTACTAAGATAAAAGCTGCATCATCTGTTATATATTTTTTATCTTCAAGGCATATACAAACTGCGCCCTTTTTCTTTGCTTCATCAATAAAATTATGCCCATCAAATCTTTCTCCTTTTATTGCGACAAATAAAGAGTCTTTTTTTACATCGAATGAATTATCTGTAATGTATTTTATCTCCTTCTCCTTTGAACCAAAAACTTTTGCCCCAGGAAAGACCTCGAGGAGAGAAGAAAGCTTCATTTTTCCTTTGCCTCTACATTTTTAAATATCATGGCAAGAAGACCTTGTTTATAAAAAGGTTTATCAGCTTCTTGGAATAATGGCTGTGGAAGGAAAGTTATCTGCTTTGGTTTTACAAGGACAAGTTCATATTTTTCTGCTAGTTCCTGAATCCTTTCCTCTGATGACAATCTACCAATCTCGATCAAAAGACTTCTTTCTTTTCTTTTTTCCTTATTCAGATTTTCTTCCAGATAGGAAATTTCATACCTTAAATTCGTAATTTTTGCATGCTGTAAAACAATGAGAAAAATAAATAAGAAAAGAAAAACGGGTGGTAAAATAATAGATATCCTATTCATTATCCATCTTATCCTAATCTTCATTCCTAAAGATTACCCCCTTTTTCACCCGCTCTTAATTTTGCTGATCTTGCCCTTGGATTCTGTTTTATTTCGTAATTGCTTGGAGTAATAGGTTTTTTTGTTAGGATATTAAATATCCCTTCGTTTTCCCATCTTTTAAACTTTTCTTTAACGATCCTATCCTCAAGAGAATGGAAAGAAATAACAACAACTCTTCCGCCTTTTTCAAGGTATGGAAGGATTTTGTCTAATGAATCTTTTAAGTTGGACAATTCATCATTTACAGCAATCCTTAATGCTTGAAATGTTTTTGTTGCAGGATGTATCTTCCCCCTTTTCCCTTTGTAAACCTTCGTGATTATCGATGTCAATTTGGATGTTGTTTGAATTGGCCTATTCGATATTATCCTTCTTGCTATCTGTGTTGCCCGTGGCTCTTCCCCATATTCTCCGATTATTTTATAGAGTCTATTGAATGGTTCTCTATTTACAATTTGACTTGCTGTTTTTGCTTGTCTTCTATCCATCCTCATATCAAGGGGGCCATCTAACATGAATGAAAATCCCCTTTCTTTTGTCTCCAATTGATATGAAGAAGTACCAAGATCGTATAGAAAACCAGAGACCTTTTTTATATCGGATTCTTCCAAAATTCTATCTATGTCTTTAAAATTTCCCTGTTTAAACTTCATTTTATCTTTGTATTCTGAAAGTGCCTCTTTTGCCAATTCTAATGCCTCACTATCACAATCAATACCAATTACCCTTCCTCCATTTTCAATGATAAATTTCGAATGACCCCCCAGCCCAATCGTGCAATCGACATATAGTTCATCCTTTTTTACATTAAGAAGCCTTATAACCTCATCCTGAAGAACCGGAATGTGTTTCAAGCTCCTCTCCAATTGCTTCAAATTCTATTTCCTTATCATATTCCTCCCATGTTTTTTTATCCCAGATCTCTGCTCTGTCTGGAAGTATAAAAAAAACAACCTCTTTTGTGATTTTTGCATATTCTCTTAGCATTTGTGGAATAACAAGCCTTCCTTGCCTATCAAGAGTCTCTTCTGTTGCGCCAAAAAAAAGCTTTCTTGCCAAAGCCCTACTTCTTATCTTTGGCATCCTATTCATCCTCTCAACAAAGGCCCTCCAATCATCTGGAAGGTAAAGGCAAAGGCATCCATCGTATCCCCTTGCAATAACTACAGATTTTACTTCCCATTTTGAAAGTCTTTTTCTAAACCTGGATGGTAGAATTATCCTTCCATTTTCTACTATATGTTCTGATGTTATAGGGGAAATTTGATCTAAATTTTCCATTTTACTCCATAAAATACCATTTTATTCCAAAATAAACATTTTGTCAAGAAAATTTTTTGAATTTTTTGGTATAATTTACAGAGGGAAGATATTTATATACTTTTTTATTTTTCTATGAATCCTTAAGATAAAGAACGGGATAACTTAAATACTTCCAATACCTTATAAATTTCAGAGCTTACTAACCTCTTCCTCCGAGATGCTTAATATCCCTTTAAACCTGTGTATGGTCCACAAGCTGTATTTTCGAGCTTTTCGATTCCGATATCATTCCTCTCAAGGTCAACTAGCATTATATGCTCAAGCCCTCTCCTTCTCACTCAACATAAACTCCATTTCAAGCTTTTTATCTTTTTCTCCTTTTCCCCTTGGCCTTGTTCCAGCAATTGGCCTTGTCTCAATTATTCCATTAGATACCCTAACGAGCCTTTCGGGTGATGAGCTTACAATGAAACCATCACCAAGATTTAGGAATGCAGAGAATGGAGATGG
>DNCM01000125.1 GCA_003498085.1 bacterium | reverse complement strand
AGATTGAGCAAATTGGAATGAAAATTGTTATGGAATATGAAAGAGACCATAAGAGAACTCCAGAGGATGTATCTTCTCTGAATTTGGGCTATGATATTCGTTCTTATGATGAAGAGGGAAGCTACCGCTACATAGAAGTCAAAGCAAGGGCAAGAGAAGGAGCTGTTGCCCTAACACCAAATGAGTGGATTATGGCGCAGAGGCTCAGAGAAGAATATTGGCTTTATGTAGTTGCTAATGTGGCAAGCAATCCTGAACTTTACATTATTCAGAATCCGTCTGCCAAACTTGAGCCAGATAAAGTGGTAGATATTGTGCGATATGTTGTCAGGGACTGGAGAGAAAAGGCAGAGGTAGCAAAATGACAAATAAATCCTTCATTGAATTTGACTTCCCCATAAAAGAAGTAAGTGCGGAATCAGCTCGTGAAAAGAATATCCGGCATGGCCATATATCAACATTGCACATCTGGTGGGCAAGAAGACCTCTTGCATCTTCAAGGGTTTCTATCTATGCACTGCTTACACCTGAACCAAAGGACGAAGAGGAGAGGCTGAAGCGGGCGCAGTTCATTCATAATCTTTCAAAGTGGGAAAACTCATTAAACAAAAACCTCATTGAAAGGGCAAGAGAGGAGATATTGCAGGCAAACAATGGTAAGCCACCAAAAGTCCTTGATCCATTTGCGGGTGGAGGTGCAATTCCTCTTGAGGCTTTGCGATTGGGATGCAAGACATATGCAAGCGACCTTAATCCTGTGGCTGTGCTTATAGAAAAGGCAACCCTTGAGTATCCGCAAAAGTATGGAAAATTGGTAAAACAGACCTCTTCCAAGTCATCTAAAAAAGGGCAGATGAGTCTTGATGATATTGAAAAAGAAATCAATCCACTACTTGAAGATGTGAAAAGGTGGGGTGACTGGGTTTTAGAAAAGGCAAAAGAAGAAATTGGCAGATTTTATCCTCATGAAAAAGATGGTGCTATACCTGTTGGCTATATTTGGGCAAGGACTGTGAAATGCCATAACCCTGCCTGTGGGGCTGAAATTCCTCTTGTAAGGCAAACATGGCTTGCAAAGAAGGAAAAGAGAGAGGTTGCCTATAAGCTGATTCCACAAGGTAACAGAATTGAATTTGAAATCAGAGAAGGCGAACAAAGAGACTTTGACCCTAAGATAGGTACAGTTTCAAGGGCAAAGGTTGTTTGTCCGTGCTGTAACTCTGGATTGAGCGACAAAGAGGTGAGAAGACAGTTTCAAGAAAAAAAGGCAGGAGAAAGGATGGTTGCAGTTGTATTGCATCATCCAAAACAACAGGGAAAGACATACAGGCTTGCTACAGAAAAAGATTTGGAGATTTTTAATGAAGCAAAAAAGTATCTGGAAGAAAAAAGGCAGGTATTGTTTGGTGAATTGGGATTTGACCCTGTGCCGGATGAACCATTAAAACGAGTTCCTGTAACTTTCGGTGTTATCAATGTTTGGGTTTATGGTATGAATACGTGGGGCGACCTATTCAACCACCGCCAAAAGTTGGCGCTGATTACTTTTGTGGAGAAGGCGAGGCAGGCTTATAAGAAGATGTTGACTGAGGGAATGGATAAAGAATATGCAAAGGCAGTGGTGAGTTATTTGGCAATCATTTTTGATAGACTTGCGGATAAAAATTCGAACCTTGTTGTTTACAATGTTGTCGGTGAAAAAGTTGAACATGTCTTTGGGAGACAAGCACTGGGAATGGTATGGGATTATGTTGAGGTCAATCCTTTTACCGACGTGGGCTGGTTTAATATGCAGGATTGGGTAATCCGAATAATTGATCACTGTTCCAATTTGAATACTCCGGCTGCCATCGACCAATCTTCTGCCACCTCTCTTCCTTATCCCGACAACTTCTTTGATGCAGTCATCACAGACCCACCGTATTATGACAATGTGCCTTACTCTTATCTTTCTGACTTCTTCTATGTCTGGCTTAAAAGAACAATTGGAGATTTGTATCCCGAACTATTTGCTACACCCTTGACACCAAAGACAGAAGAAATCGTAGCCTACTCCCATGGAGAAGAAGGCTTTGAAGGTGGGAAAAGGTCTTTTGAGGATAGGATTACCAAAGCCTTTTGTGAGATATATCGTGTCTTGAAGCCAGAAGGTGTTGCCTGTATTGTCTTTGCACATAAATCCACAGAGGCATGGGAGACTATTATAAACGCACTCTTAAATTCCGGCTTGTACCTTACAGCATCATGGCCTGTGCATACCGAGATGAAAGCACGCCTCCGTGCAAGCGAATCCGCAGCCCTTGCCTCCTCCATCTACATGGTCTGCCGTAAGCGCACCGAGAAAAGTACAGCCTACTTCAATGAGATCAAACCACAGATTGAAGCAAGGATAAAAGAAAAACTCGACCAGTTCTGGAACGAGGGCATAGGAGGAAGTGATTTCTTCATCTCTGCTATCGGACCTGCTATGGAGATTTTTGGAAAATATGAGAGTGTGGAGAAGCTTTCAGGCGAGAAGGTCTCTGCAAAGGAACTGCTTGAGTTTGTTCGTAAAAGTGTAAGCGAATATGCCCTTACAAAGATTCTCAAAAGCCCACAGTTAGGAGGCATAGACGAGGAGACAAGATTTTATCTTCTCTGGAGATGGACTTATAACTCTGCAAAGGTGCATTTTGACGATGCCAGAAAGTTAGCACAAGCTGTTGGAGTAGAAGTCACAGAGCAGTGGGGTAGTGGATTTATCAAAAAGGATAAGGAGTTCATCTCTGTATCAGATGCCGAAGAAAGGGGTAGAAGCTTTCTGGAGAAAGGAAAGTTTAAAAGTATGATAGATGTACTTCAGGCGTGTCTTCTATACTGGAAGCATAACAACAGAAAGGCAATATCTGAACTTCTGGAGGAGACAGGGAATACAAACAACAATGCTTTCTGGCAGGTAAACCAAGCAATATCAGAGGTTCTGCCAGAAGGAGATAAGGAAAAACAGATGCTCCAGGGCTTTTTGTATGGGAAAGAGAGCTACAGTAAAGTAGAAACAAAATATCAACAAACACTACTTTTTAAGGAGGGATAAAAAATGGCATTACCTAACTGGTGGCAGAAAACAATACCCCATGAGGATATAAGAAAGGGGAAGATGAGTGAGGCAATCTTTGCTGCTGATTTGGGAGATGTTGTCTATGGCAAGGCACCTCTGGACTACAGGGATGCAAGTATCTTTTTCCAGAAGACCTATCTGACACAGGGGCTAAAGAATCTCCTTGAGAATGTGCTATCTCGTCTAAACGGAGGAAAGGGCGACCCAGTGATTCAATTGCAAACACCATTCGGTGGAGGTAAAACTCATGCTCTTCTTATGTTATATCACGCTGTAGAAAACAGAGAGAAGGTGAAACACCTTGAAGTTATCTCTAAACTTCCGGAGCCAAAAAATGCAAAAGTTGTAGTCTTTGTTGGAACACAACTAGACCCACTAGGAGGAAAGACACCATGGGGAGAAATTGCACATCAACTCGGAGTTTACAAAAGAGTAGAGGAGCATGATGAGAAACGGCGCAGTCCTGGAAAGGAGATTTTAAATGAAATACTGGGTGATGCCCCTGTGCTTATCTTAATGGATGAAATTGTAGAGTATGCTGTCAAAGCAAAGGATTTTAAAGAGCAGATTTCTGCATTCACACAAGAATTAACCGAAACAGTTAGGTCAAAAGATAACTGCTGTCTTGTCTCTACACTCCCTTCAAGTGCACCTTACGGTGAAGAAGGCGAGCAAGCGTTAGGTGAGCTTCAAAGAATATATGGCCGAGTCGAAACTGTTTATACACCCGTAGAGGGGGTGGAGATTTACGAAGTCATCCGTAAGAGATTATTTGATGATTTTGGAGACGAGAAGACAAGAAAAGAGGTAGCCCAGAGCTATTTTGACCTCTATCAAAGACTTGGTACAGATGTGCCCTCTGAGGTAAAGGAGATTGAGTATCGTGAGCGAATAGAACATGCCTATCCGTTCCATCCTGAACTTATTGATATTCTCTATGAGCGCTGGGGCTCTTATCCAACTTTTCAAAGAACAAGGGGGGTTCTCAGACTTTTGGCAGAGGTGATTGCGGATTTATACAAACGCCAGGTTGTCTCACCGCTTATTCAATCCTCAATTATAAATCTTGAGAATCAGACAATAAGAAGAGAATTCATCAAACATATAGGAAATGAATACGATAGTGTTATCGCTGCAGACATCGCTGGCAAAAATGCCAATGCTCCCAGGATAGATAGAGAGATGGGCAGTGAATATGAAAAGTACAAAATCGCCTCCGGCATAGCCACAAGCATCTTCCTTTACTCATTCAGCGGAGCAGCAAAAAAAGAAACAAATTTGCCAAGAGTTCGCATTGCTCTTTTAAGAGAGGGCATTCCTCACACAATCGTAGGTGATGCAATTAGCAAGTTGGAGGAAGAACTCTGGTATTTTCACTCTGAGAAGAAGCAGTACGCCTTCCGCAATCAACCCAATCTGAACCGTGTAATCATGGATAGAGAAGAGACTATTCCTAGTGAAAGAATTCAAGAAGAACTTAAAGAAAGCATCCAAAAAAATGCAGGTAAGGCATTAGAGGTTTATCTCTGGCCAGAAAGTGCATCAGATATTCCAGATAACAAAAACCTTAAACTTGCTATTCTTGCTCCTGAGTTTTCCTGCGAGTCCGAAGAAGGAAAGAAACTTGCATCTGAGCTTTTTGAGAAGGCGGGTATAGGCTTTAGGGTGTATAAGAATACGCTATTTATTCTTGCTATGGAGGGTGCTCAATATCCTATTCTTTCAAGAGCCTTAAAGCGTTTCTTGGCACTCGCAGAGATTACAAGCGACAAAGAGTTGTTTGAGACACTTACTAAAGAAAGTCAAGACGAACTGGAGAATAAGTTAAGAGATGCGAAGAAGGAAATACCATTTAGGATTCTCAATGTCTATCGCCATTTGGCACTGTCAGAGAAGGAAGGCTTAGCTTGGAAAGATTTGGGCGTCCCTACTGTTGGAATGAGTATTATTTCAGAAAGGATAAAACAGTATCTTAAAGACCAGGAAAAAATCCTCCTCCGTATCACTCCTCAATATATCATTGATAGAGCATTTGCCAAGGATGAGAATGAAAAGGGATTGCGCGACACCTACGAACTTTCTCTTAAGACTCCAGGGATGCCTGTTTTAGAAAATGAAAATGTTTTATTTGAGGCAGTAAGAGATGGTGTAAGAAATGGATTTATTGGGGTTAGGGAGTGGTCAGAGGTTTACTATAAGCAGGATGTCTCCCCAACGCTAGATTCTGTTATTTTGCGCGGCGAAATAGCAAAAGAACTAAAAGAAAAAGAAGTAGAGGTAGAAGTAGAAAAGCCGTCTGTAGCCTATCAACATGAACCATTACCAGGACCTAAGGTGGTAAAGCGATTAACGCTAAGGGCTAAAATCCCATGGGACAAATTATCAGAAATAATAAAAGGTGTAATTCAACCATTAAAGGAGAAAGGTTCAGAGCCGGAGATTACCATTGAGATAAAGGCAGAAACTGAAGGAGAGTTTGATAGAACCACACTGGATACAAAGGTAAAAGAAACCCTTCAACAGATAGGGAAGATAGAACATTGGAAAGAGGAATAAACTTGGTCATATAGGGTGTATATCACAACATATATGCTTCGACCCTGCCTTCTCACACTTCGAAACATTACCTTCGGCAATGTCGTATATTCTGGAGACATTATCTGAAATGCCCCAGTCCACTTTTATGGAGGTGAGATCATGCCAAAACCAAAACTTGATTTATCCCAACTTCGCCATTTTTTGAATCCCTTCATAATCATAAACCGTTGATTTTCAAGGAGAAACAGTTCCTAAAGCCTCTTATTTTGTAGACTAATATATTTAGTGGTGTCCCAAAGTAGTAAATAACAATATAACGCAGACCCAAACTATCTTGAGACAGAAAAACACTTTATAAGTTGAGGTAGCCAAAACTGCAAAATAAAAGCAAAATACCCTAAATTTTAGTTATTTTTAGAGTGCCACAACCAAAATAAGTCAGTGTTTTTTCGTAACTATTCAGCTA
>DNCM01000124.1 GCA_003498085.1 bacterium | reverse complement strand
TTTTGCTGTTGAATGTCGGTTACTACCCCATTCTTTCCCTCATAGACCCTATAATTTCTTTGAATATGCATATCTTATATAAATCGAACATAACCTATTGAATTTCAAGCACTTAGGTGCATTTTGAGGGCGGTAAGTTGGGGTATAAAATAAGACGACTTATACTTTCCATTGATAGTTTGTATGAGGAATAAACATAGAGGCAATAAATTCATCCATAAAGGACTTGTCAGAAGAAAGCTCAATGTTTGTCATAGAACTTGCTGTTTTTTCTGTCTCAAGAAACATCTCCTTTGAAAAGCAAGAAATGGTTGCACCGATGAAAGAACCATTACCAAAAAAATGGAATTTATCAAGTTCTATATTTGGAAATAATCCTATCTCTATTGCCTCATTTGGCCTTATATGAGAACCTAGATTCCCTGCAATAACTATTCTTTCTATATCCTTATAGGTAATACCAACTGTCTTAAGAAGGACAGATATTCCAGCGAATATAGCCGCTTTTGTCCTTATGATATTATCCAAATCACCTTCTGTTATTACTATATCGCTATTTGTTTGGGATTCATCTGCCCACACAAGAATATACTTTTTTTCCCTTATCCTTGGATTTTTTATATTTTTTTCAAATTTTCCCTTTTGGCTTATGATCCCTGCTTTCCAAAGCCATGAAACAAGATCGATTAAGCCTGCACCACATATCCCTGCTGGTTTTCCTCCTCCAATTACCATTAGGCTTGGATTTCCATCTTTGTCTATCTCAACGCCATCAATTGCCCCAACTTGTGCTCTCACACCACATTTTATCCCACCCCCTTCGAAGCAAGGACCTGCTGATGTTGAACAGGAAAGAAGAAAATCGCAATTCCCAAGGACAATTTCACCGTTTGTTCCAAGGTCAACATATAAAGTAATCTCTTTTGATTCCCTCATACCACAGGCAGTAACCCCAGCTGTTATATCACTGCCAATGTATGACGAAACACAAGGAAGGGTATAGAGTATAACAGATGGATCGAACTTAAGACCAAGGGTACTTGCTGGGATAGAAAATTTGCTTGTTATAGCTGGGGTATACGGTTCTTCCCTAATATATCTTGGGGGAATGCCAAGCAAAAGATGGATCATCGTTGTATTTCCAGAACAGACGATATAAGATATATCACTTCTTTTTAGTTTTGTCTCTTTTAATAACTCATCGATTATTTCCTCCATGGTTCCAAAGATACTTTTTTGAAGGATGTGAAGGCCTCCTTTGTTTGCATAGATAATTCTTGTAATGACATCGTCCCCATACCTAATTTGCCCATTGTATGATGATACTGTTGAAAGGGTTTTTTTATTCTTTAAATCAAGAAGGCCTCCATAGACAGATGTTGTTCCAATGTCAAAGGAAATGCCGTAATGAAAATCCTCTCTATTTCCCTCCTCAATTTTTATAATCTCATCGTCCTTTATTGAAATGGTCATTTCAAAATTTTTCTTTCTTAAGATATTTGAAAGGTTTTTTAGGCAATCGTATGAAATTTTATAATCCCAGCCAATTAGCCTTCTTATCCTTGATAGGTCGTCAATATTATCGTTCTTATTTGGGCAAGGAAGTTTAATAAACCTTTTTTCAACAAGGGGATTTAGGGTAAATTTATGGATAAGGTCTGTATCCTCAAAAATTAGCCCCTTTTTTAGAACACTTTTATCGAGAATGAATATGGGAAGATAAAGGAATTTTTATTCTAATGCCTGTCTCTGGTTTTGTTTGACAAGCAAAGACAAAACTAGGTATCTCTGCGGGTGGAAAAACACATCCATCAACAAGGATAACCATGCATCTTCCACAGCTTCCATTTCCACCACAGCTTGCGGGGACAGAAAGCCCTGCATTGATCATAGAAGAAAGTATTGTTTCATTCTCTTTTATTTCTATCTCCTTTCCGAATGGCTCAATTACTGCTTTCATTTAAAGAACTTTATCATCCATAAAAAAGGGACAAAGGATGGTAAAATCACAATAACCACAAAAGCGATTTGGTTTTGGAAGATATTCCTTTTCATTCTTTATCCTCTCTACTGTTTCTTTAATAAACATTATCCCTTCCTCGATATGAAGTTCTGTCCTTTTTGTTGTCATTTTTGTACTATCCTTTAGGAAATAAAATGTTAAATAATCCGGCTCAATTTTACGGCCATGAACTAGGGCTATAGCATAAATCGTCATTTGAAGGTCGGAATCTGCCTTATCTTTATCCATAGGCTCTCCAGTCTTATAATCAATAACCTCATAACTTCCATCACTCCTTCTATCTACCCTATCAATCCTTCCTGTTAAAATGAAACTATCAAAAGGAACTATAAATTCCTCTTCAAGCATTATCGGTTTTGCATAAACATTAGATGTATCAAAGAAATTTTTCAACATAGAGAGTGCCTTAAGTCCCCACATTCTCTCCTCCTCACGATCTTTAAAACCCTCCCTTATCCAGTGTTTTCTTAATAAATTGTGCAGAACATCAATGGCCCTTTCCTCTTGCTTAAAAAATGCATAAAGGGCGGAGTGAACGGATATTCCCATGCTTTGATATGGTTTTGGTTTGCAGTATTCTCTAAGTTCATCGATATAATAAAATTTATATTTTAATGGACACTCAAGGAACATGGAAAGTTTGAAATTGCTTACCTTCATAGTTGATGATAAGTATAGAGTTTGACAGTAAATTCGTCAAGTTTTGAAAGTTTTTTCTGAGGTTTTTCTTGATTGTTTTATTGGCTTTTGGATATAATTTTACCATGTGTGGTATTGTTGGCTATATTGGAGAAAAATCTGCAAAAGATATTTTAATTGATGGTTTAAGAAGGCTTGAGTATAGAGGATATGACTCTGCAGGTATCATTGTTTTAGATGATAAACCAAATCTTGTAAAAACAGAGGGTAAAGTAGACACCCTTGACGAAAAAATAAAAGATATTTCTATGCCAGGAAATATTGGTATTGCCCATACAAGATGGGCAACACATGGTATGCCAACAGATGAAAATGCCCATCCACATTTTGACTGCAACAAGAAAATCTTTATTGTCCACAATGGCATCATTGAAAACTATAAACATCTGAAAGAAAGCCTCATAAAAAATGGACACATATTTTCTTCAGAAACGGATACAGAGGTTTTGGCTCATTTGATTGAGGAAAATTACGAAGGAAACTTAGAATCTGCAGTAGAAAATGCCCTTTCAAAGGTAATTGGGACATATGGGATTGCGGCAATTTCAGCGGATGAGCCAGACAAAATTGTTGCAGCAAAGTTTGGAAGTCCCCTTATTATCGGCCTTGGTGACAACGAAAGTATCATTGCATCGGATGCTTCTGCAATTTTAAGACATACAAAACAGGTTGTCTATCCTGAAGAAGGAGAGATCGTTGTGGTTCAAAAGGATGGGTTTATAACAAAGGGCGAGATCTCACCCAAAGATAGGATAGCAATTTTGGAATGGGAGCTAGAACAAGCGGAAAAAAGTGGCTTTCCCCATTTTATGCTAAAGGAAATATTTGAAGGGCCAAAAGTTATTAAAGATTCTATAAGAGGAAGGCTCATTGTTGATGAAGGTATTTCTAAACTCGGTGGTCTTGAAGATGTAGCAGATGAGCTATCTAGAATAGAAAGGCTTATTATTGTTGGGTGTGGTACAGCTTATTATGCAGGGCTTGTTGGTGAATATCTCCTTGAGGAATACGGTGGGATACCAACAGAGGTAGAGTATGCATCAGAGTTTAGATATAGAAAACCCTTGTTAGATAAGGAAACAACTGCATTAATTGCAATAAGCCAATCAGGGGAGACAGCAGATACTCTATCTGCAGTAAAGGAAGTAAAGATGAAGGGTGTTTTGACCTTAGGTATTGTAAATGTTGTTGGTTCAACGATCGCAAGGGAAACGGATGCGGGCGTTTATAACCATGCTGGACCAGAGATTGGTGTTGCATCGACAAAAGCACTTGTCTCACAGCTTGCTATCCTTTCATTAATAACCCTTATGTTTGGGAGACAGAGGGAATTATCTCTTGTTATGGGCCAGAGGATTGCAAAGGAGATTTATGAACTTCCTGCAAAGATCGAAGAAATCCTTTCCCAAAATGATAAGATAAAAGAAATTGCGGAGAAATATAAAGATTATAAAGATTTTTTATATCTTGGAAGGAAATATAATTATCCGATTGCTCTAGAAGGTGCCTTAAAACTTAAAGAGATTTCATATATCCATGCAGAAGGCTATCCTGCTGGCGAGATGAAGCATGGACCTATTGCTCTAATTGATGAAAACTTTCCAACCTTTGGAATCTGTTTAAAAGACTCTGTCTACGACAAGGTTTATAGCAATCTTTGTGAGATAAAAGCAAGGTGTGGAAAAATAATTGTCGTAGCATCTGAGGGGGATTCCGAGATAAAAAATATCGCTGATGATGTCATTTATATCCCAAAAACACTAGAGATGCTTTCTCCAATCCTTACTGTTGTTCCACTTCAACTTTTTGCCTATCATATTGCTGTTATGCTTGGAAGAAATGTGGACAAACCAAGAAATTTAGCAAAGAGTGTGACTGTTGAGTGATTACAAAATTTTGTAGCGTTGGGAATGGGGATTTACAAGGAGACTCTCAACCATATTTGAAACAGATTCTTTTTTACCAAAGAAATGCCAGAGTTCGCCAACAAAGACAGAAGTAATAGCCGAAAAACCCTGTTTTTCTAAAGAATCCTTAATATTTGTACCCCTTTTTTCATCTACATACCAAATAAGGACATTGATCGATTCTTGTTTTTTACTTCCTATTTTAAATGTATCTTTATTTGGATTTACAAAAAGGTTTGTTTTACAAACAGCATCCTTTGCGATAAGCTCTGCGGCATCCTTATCTTCTGCCATAATCTCAAAAAGGTAGTATACCTCTCTTTGAAGATTTGATAAACTATCCCTATACCCCATTTCCCATAGAGTCTGTTTTGCAGATTGTGCCACAAGGTCATAAAGCTTTGAAGAAACACAAACCTCAACCTGAAAACTCTTTAGCATATTCCTTTGCAAAATAGGTAATTATTATATCACTGCCAGCCCTTTTTATTGCTGTTAGGATCTCTTTAACTACCTTTTTCTCATCGATAAAATTCATGTAACTTGCTGATTTTATCATAACATACTCACCCGATACATTGAATGCACAAACTGACCATTTAAACTCCTCTTTTATCCTGTAAATTATATCAAGATATGGAAGGGCTGGTTTAACCATAACAATATCTGCGCCCTCTTTGATATCCTGGGCAACTTCTCTTAACGCCTCATTAGAGTTTGAAATATCCATCTGATATGTTGTTTTATCTCCAGAAGTTGGTGCGCAATCTACCGCATAGCGAAATGGAGTATATAAGGATGAGGCATATTTTACAGAATATGATAAAATAGGGATATTTTCATAACCACAATCGTCCAATGCCCTCCTTATATATCCTATTCTTCCATCCATCATATCACTTGGTGCAATAATGTCTGAACCGGCCTTAGCATGTGATATTGCTATCTTTGCCAAAATAGGAAGGGTTTCATCATTCACTATCTTCCCTTCCTTAACGATTCCACAATGTCTATTCTTTGTATATCCGCATAGGCAAACATCCGTAATAATAACAAGATTTTTTGTATTTTCTTTAAGATGCCTACAAGCTTTCTGGATTATTCCATCGTCTTTATATGCATTTTCCCCTAAGTTATCCTTCTTGTCAGGAATGCCGAATAGAATAATTGCAGGAATGCCGAATGTTTCTATTTCTTTTACCTCATTTATAAGTTTATCGATCGATAAATAAAATTGTCCTGGTAAAGATTGTATTTCTTTTCTTATATTTTTCCCTTCAACTACAAAATAAGGCATTACTAAGTCTTTTGGGCTCACATTTGTTTCCTTTACCATATTCCTTAATAAAGGAGAAGACCTCATCCTTCTCGGCCTATATTCTGGAAAATACATATGAAAAATCTACCATAGAAAAGAAATCTGTGTCAATAGTTGAATCTTAAAGATTTGACTGCGTTACCCACAAGGTAACCACCCCCTATACTGTACTCGTTCCTAAAGAGGCTATAGAAATCTTCTAAGATAGGTGG
>DNCM01000121.1 GCA_003498085.1 bacterium | reverse complement strand
CTTACAATAATAATATTTTCTAGAGATTATACCTTGAGAGAAAAATTGACATTTATTCTGTACTACTTCCATACTACTTTCACTGTTATGTTGACTCTTAAAATAGGAAATTTCCTTCTTTACATAAACCTATCCAAATAAACCCACAGAAAATTCTATTCATCATCAACTAATGGACTACGAATATCTATTCCATTTTCTTATTGCTGAATAATGGTAAAAATTACGGAATGTCTACAAATTGAAAAGCTTCATTCATTAATGATTTTGTTTGACTTTAGCAATCATCTTTTTCAAAAATCAACCGGACTGGTCAATTTTAACTACTCCTTATCAAGTAAAATTTTGCATTGTTCTAAACATTGTCTAGCTCTTTCGTTGTTTGGGTCAGATTTTAATGCCTGATTGTATTCTTCTATTGCCTCCCTGAAATTACCTTCTTTTTGATAAACCAGTCCAAGCCCATAATGAACAAGGGTTGGGTTAAAATTTTTATCTTCTTTGATTATCTTTTCAAGTTCATTTTTTGCTTCATTGTAATTTTTCTTATCGATATATGCAAATGCAAGGTTTAGTCTGGAAGCAAGACAAGATGAATCAATACTTAATGCTTTTTTATATTCAGCAATTGCCCTATCTACATCTTTTTGGCGATATAGATTCCCTACTTCATTATAAATTAAGGCATAGTTTTTCCAAACATCAGATGCAACCCTATCTTTAAACCCTTTTCCTTGGAAAAGAAAGACGATTTTTGTTTTTTCAAGTTCTTCAGTTAATCTTTTTTCGTCTTTAGGAAGGAGTTTAAAGAAAAGCCCATCTGGAATGAGTGAAAAATTATCAGCAATACCCTTTTCCTGTCTTATCCCATGTCCAGCATAAATAGGATACATATCAAAGTTTGAGGTTATTATCTTATTTAGCCTTTCCTGTATTACCCCGCCTATATTGTGATATTTCAAATCTTTATAAGCAATTGAACTAAATGGAAATGATATATTAGGATGAAGCCTTTTTGCTGACCCAATATGCCAATCACAGGGTAAAAACATCCAAGTAAGAGAAGCTATATCTTTTCTTCTTTCTTCTACATGTTGAAGATACCAGAGCGGAAAAGCATCGTAATCACCATAAGAAAAGGCAATTGCTTCCTTCTTTAGTGGTCTTAAGATATTCATTCCATAATCGTAGCTGAAGAAAAATTTTGTTCTTGTATTTTGAAAATGGTTGGATAAATAGGGAAAAAGAACAAGCAAAAGGATAAAAAATGATAAAAACGGAAGGAATCTAACAATAAAAGATAGGCCAATTCCAATTATGATGGACATAATAATAAAAGAAGGGATGTAATAATCGTAAATATTAACAATAGTAAATCTAATAGAATGTAAGACATTGACTATAAAGATTAAAAGAAAAAAGAAAAGCAGAATCTTTCTCTTTAAGAAAAATGGTATTCCAATAATAGGAATCCACAAGATATATTTATTAAACTGTAATGTGAAGAAGCCTAAATGAGAGCTTAAGCGAATTAGAGATTCCTTGATGGATAAGAAATATCCTGTATAACTTTTGACAAGTATATGAATAATAAAATTATCAAGATTTCTTGGATCGCCCCAATTGAAGATAGGGTCCTGGTTTGCCCTTAAGGGTAAGTAAAGCCATAAAGAAAGAGGAATAACGAAAACTAATACCATTTTTAAGATAAAGGATAAAGAAAGATTCATCCTTAAAGGAAGTGTAGCAAATCTTAAAATCAAAAATTTGATCTTTTGGAGTATTGGTCGAGGAATTCGTCTATTGAACATTTTTCTATTTTTCCAAGAAATGGCCAAAATAAAGAGAATACTTCCTGGAACAAGATAAATTGTTTGAAAATGATGGGTAAAGCTTAAGCTTAGGATGAACGAAAAAACTAAAAGCAATTTTTGTGACATTATCTCTTGCCATTTAAGTAAGATAAAAATAATCAAAGTTGCAAAGAATGCATTTAAAGTGTATTTTTCTGCAATTATTGCCTGCTCCCAGAAGGTTAAGGAGAATGCAAGAATAAGTGAGGCAACAATGCTTGGAATTATTTTTCTGGTTAGTTTTAATGTAATAAAGTAAACCATCATAGCAGCAAGAGAGGCAAATAAAGCAGATTGCATATTCATCCTGAATGCTACATTTCCAATAGGAATTAAAGTTGTCCAGAGCTTTCCAAATATTGTATAAAAAGGATAACCTGGAGGATGGGCAATCCCTAATGTCCAAGCAACTGTAATAAGCTCACCCGAATCGTGAAAGCCAATGGTTGGAGTAAGGGTATGCAGATAAACAGAAAAAGCAATAAAAAATACAAAAAATCCAAACAGACAATCTATTTTTCTGAATGGTTCCTGGTCTATTACTTCATATTTTGACAACCACTTTACAAACCACCCCTTCTTCACATTAAAGATTATACCAAAGATAGTAAGGCTTAAGCCATAGTTTCCCAATTTTAAAGTGATACTTACGATTTAACGAAAGTTCTGGAATTCTGCTAAAAAACTAAATTTTACTTGAATTTTGTTTAGCTAAATAGTTTTCTACGAAGACAAACGCATCTTCTTTGTCTTTCACCTTTCCATCAATCCACCCCTCTTCAACCATAGAAAGCAATTTTCCAATGAGGGGAGATGAAGGAAGATTAAATCTATCCATAAGCTCAAGTCCATTTATTATCTTTGGTGGTTTTATTGGTTCTTCTATATCAAGCATAAAAGAAAATATTACCTTTATTCCATCCTCATGAGCTTGAATATCCTCATCCGTTGTTGCTTCACCAACCGCAGAGTACCTGTCGGCAAGCGATAGGATAAGAAGCATGATAATGTCATCCTCTAAATCCTTTGATAACCTAAATACTGCCTTTTTTGTAATTACTCCGCCTTGAATGAGTGTTCCAACCCTCATATGGTTTAAAACAATTCTTTTTGCAGAAGAAATCTCTTTATGAGAAAGCTTAAGCCTTCTTCCTATCCTTCCTGTTTGTTCACATCCTATCCTTTCATGTCCAATAAACTTTAATCTCCCATTCTCTTCTTTTATCGTCTCTGGCTTACCTAAATCATGGAATAGGGCGATGAACTTAAGGAGGCTATACCTCGGATGATCTGATGAGATATTTTCATAAAGATAATCTTTGATTGGACTATTCCATTTTGGAAAAAGTATAGGCAAGTTTTCCATAATTATTTCAACCTGATGAACGGTCTCGAACGAATGGTCAAGGAGATCAAGGTGGTGGTACCCCCTACCCTCTATGGAGGATAATGTGATAATCTCTGGAAATATAGAAGAAAGTATGTCAAGGTTATAAGAAAGCTTAAGAAATTTGGAGGAGTCCTTATTCTTTAGGATTTCAAACAACTCATAAGCTATTCTTTCACTTGCAGAGTCTTTTATAAGGCGCGCATTCTTTAAGATATAATCTTTAGTCTTTTCTTCTATTTCAAAGGAAAGCTCTGATGCAAATCGAACTGCCCTCAAAAGCCTGATTGGGTCTTTTTTCAGATTCTCCTCAAAGCTTCTAATCAGGCAATTATCAAGATCAGAAAGACCAAAACCCAAATCAACGAGTATATTTTTCTCAAAATCATAGGCAAGACTGTTTATCGTAAAATCACGCCTTTCTAAATCTTTCTCAAGACTTTCCTCAATCAAAGAAAAATCAAGGAGCAAACCAGGCAACACAACCCTTGCAGTCCTCTCATCTAGGACAACAAAACTACCGTCCAAGGCATCCGCAACACTCTTTCCAAAGTTTATAGGTGAATGCGAAATGGCAAAGTCAATATCTTTCGGCTTTGATATATTCTTTGTTTTCCATTCTTTATTTCGCATTTCTATCAACTTGTCTCTAATATAACCACCAACAAGGAAGATTTCTATATTTCTTTTTTTTGCGAGGGATAAAATTGTAAGAAAGGGCTCTTTATCAAAATCTACTTTCCACTCCTTAGTCTTCACTCATTACTATTTGTTATTTTAAGTCTATGTATCTGAAGCATAAGGCTAATTCTTTCTGCAACCAGTGCAACAAGCCATTCTTCCTCTTTTGATGGCTCATAGCCAGAAAGGAATCCAAACCAGATGACGCCAATTATATTGTCCTCTGCCTTTATTGGATAGCAAAAAATAGATTTAACATCCATACCTTCTATGAATGGATCAATAAACGACGGATCCCTTTTTGAGAGGTCATAAATGGCAATTGGCCTCCCGGTAAGAAAGACCTCACCCGATGTCCCTTGTCCTACTTCAACCACTATATCACTACAAACCTCTTTTGAAAGTCCCATCCCTGCTTTTATTTTTAAAAATCCTTCTTCTAAAACAAGGATTGTAGCTATATCTGGCTTAAGAAAATCGGTTACCCTATCAAGTCCAATCCTAAATACCTCATCCTCATCCTTTGCAGTTATCTTCCAAACTGCTGTAGAATAAAGGACAGAAAGGAGTGATAGATTCTTTTCTAGTTCTTCTTGAGTTATTTCTTTCATTCTATTGCCAAAATCCCAATCGATTTATTGTGAAAATCAGACCTTCTTGTCCTTAAAGACCCTATCTCGCCATATCCATAAAACCCAACAATAGAGACATTATCTCCGAAAATGCTTTTGATCTCATATATCTCATCCTTTGCACTATCAGAAAGGATAAGCATCCTAGAGTAGGATGGAAAAAGAAAAGCAATCTTTGGTTTAATTTCTGAAAGAATGTCTAAAACAAGTTCATTGGATGAACTTATAAGCGACTGAGAACTGCATCCTAGTATTCTAATGATATTTCCCTCTGGAACAAATGAATCTAGAATAATCGAACCATCGTCTCTAATATCGATGAATTCCCTTATTTTATAATCCCCAGTTATTTGAGGAATACCAATTGGAGAATGACGAACTTCCTTTACATCAACTACATTGCCAAATGCAGTATCTAGCTCTGAAAGACCTAAAAACTCAAGATAAACCTTTGATGCTCTATGGTTGTCTATTTCATAGATAGTATTCTCTCTCGACACTGTTACTCTCATTGGATGGCTTATAGGATAAAAACCATGTCTTAATCCTACTTTTACCTTACTTTTTGTTATGAAGAATGCGCCAGAAAGGCCGTTTGTTAAGACTCGTCCTTGATAAAACTGGTATGTTCTTTCTCTCTTTAAATCATCACCAGCTAAGCTTCCAATTAACTTGATCTTTGGCGAAAGGTAATCATTTATCCCCCTTACAAGAACGCTTCCATGTGAAAAGAGACCGTCTGCAAAGAACATAAAGAAACCATCTCTTTTCTCTAAATCAGCGAGCTCACCAGCAAGCTTTCTTGGTTCATTGTGGATATCCTCAATAAAAACAGGTTTGATCTCCTCATCTTCTTCACATTTTACAGCGACAACAATCACAGAGCCAAAGGTAATGTCGTTTAGGATTTCACCCGAAGTTGTACATCCTATCATTGGAGTTTTCTTTGATGTAGTGAATACAGAAGAAACAAGCTTTTCTACATCAAAGAATATCGATGCAAAGAGAATGATAAAGTCAGGTTTTTCTTTTAAGGAAGAAAGTGCTTGGTTTGTTGCAATCTCTCCTGCCTTCACCGTATCTCTATCTTTCGATTGTCCTATTCCAAACTTCACTACTCTTCCACCTTATATTCCCCTTCTACAACATCCTCTTCTTTCTCTTTTGGAGTTTCAGTTGTACCTGTGCTTGTGCCAGTTGCCTGGGTCTGTTGTTGTGCCTTTGCCTGTGCTTCTCTATAAACTACTTCACCAAGCTTCTGGGAAACCCTTGTAAGTTCATCTATCTCTTTCTCTATTGCCCCTTTATCGGCCCCCTTCATCTTTTCCTTAAGCGATGCGATTGAATCTTCTATATTCTTTTTTTCATCAGAAGATATTTTATCTCCATAATCCTTTAATGACCTCTCAACTGTATAAATTAGAGTATCTGCCTTGTTCCTTGCCTCCTGTAACTCCCTCTTTTTCTTATCTTCCTCTGCATGGATTTCTGCCTCCCTTACCATCCCCTGGATCTCTTCCTCTGTAAGCCCTGAGCTAGGCTGGATTCTTATCGATTGCTCCTTTCCAGTCCCTATATCTTTTGCAGAGACATGCATAATGCCATTTGCATCGATATCAAAGGTTACTTCAATCTGGGGAAATCCCCTTGGTGCTGGAGGAATTCCGATCAGATCAAATTTTCCAAGAGACTTCATCCCTTCGTCATAGACATATGCCCTCTCTCCCTGCAGAACATGAATCGTTACAGCGGACTGATTGTCTTCTGCAGTTGAGAAGATCTGGGATTTCTTCGCTGGAATGGTCGTATTTCTATCTATAAGCTTCGTGAATACCTGACCAAGTGTTTCGATTCCCAAAGAAAGTGGGGTTACATCAAGAAGCAAAACATCCTTAACCTCTCCTTTTAATACTCCTGCCTGGATTGCTGCACCAATAGCAACAACCTCATCTGGATTTACACCTTTATGGGGCTCCTTTTTGAAAAGCTCCTTCACTAACTCCTGAACCTTCGGCATTCTCGTCTGTCCTCCAACGAGGACAACTTCATCTATATCGTCTGGTGTCAATCCTGCATCCTTCAATGCTTGAAAGCATGGTTCCCTTGTCCTTTCAATTAGGTCATCAACGAGTGCCTCAAACTTTGCCCTTGTTAGGGTAATATTTAGATGCTTTGGCCCTGTTTGATCAGCGGTTATAAATGGAAGATTGATCTCGGTTGAAAGCATGGTTGAAAGTTCACATTTTGCCTTCTCTGCTGCCTCTTTCAACCTCTGTAATGCGACCTTATCCTTTCTTAGATCTATTCCATTCTCTCTTTGGAATTCATCGGCAAGCCAATCTACAATCCTCTGGTCAAGGTCGTCTCCGCCAAGGTGTGTATCACCATTCGTTGCTTTTACCTCATACACCCCTTCTCCAAGCTCAAGTATGGAAATATCAAATGTTCCACCACCCAAATCGTAAACTGCTATCTTTTCTACCTTTCCCTTTTTATCTAGGCCATAGGCAAGGGATGCCGCAGTTGGTTCATTTATGATCCTTAAGACCTCAAGCCCTGCAATCCTCCCTGCATCCTTTGTTGCCTGTCTTTGAGAGTCGTTGAAATATGCAGGAACGGTAATCACTGCCTGGGTTATCTTTTCGCCAAGATATGCTTCACAATCATCCTTTAATTTCTTAAGGATCATAGCAGAAACTTCGGGTGGTGAATATTCCTTGTCCTTTACAGAAACCCAAGCATCGCCATTGTCTGCTGGAATCACCTTAAATGGAACCTCGCTTATTTCCCCTCCGACCTCATCATATTTTCTTCCCATAAATCTTTTTATTGAATACACGGTATTTTCAGGATTAACAATAGCCTGTCTTTTTGCAAGCTGTCCAACAAGACGATCTCCTTCTTTAGTAAAACCAATAACAGAGGGCGTTGTTCTACCTCCTTCAATATTAGCAATTACCTTCGGTTCACCTCCTTCAATTATAGCCATGCAAGAATTTGTTGTTCCAAGATCAATACCTATAACTTTCGACATAAACATCACCTCCGAATTTTTTAATAATTTTATAGAAAAATGCACGGTATTTGCAATATAATTTTTGCATGAAACTCTATAGTCTTCCTGCACACAAACTCCATAAGATGCTTATATCTAAAGAAATAAAAGCAGAGGAAATTATAAATTCCGTAATCGAAAGAATTGAGGAACAGGAGCCGAAGATAAATGCATTCATAACCAAGACATTCGATATGGCTTTGGCTTGCGCAAAAAAAACAGATGGATTGATTGCAAAAAATGAGCCTATTCATCCTTTGGCTGGAATTCCAATATCCATAAAAGATAACATATGCACAGAGGGAATCGAGACAACCTGTGCTTCTCGTATCCTGCAGGGATTTATCCCACCCTATGATGCAACAGTTATCAAAAAACTAAAGGAATGTGGGACAGTTATCATCGGAAAGACAAACATGGACGAGTTCGCAATGGGCTCATCTACAGAGCGTTCATACTTCGGACCAACAAAGAATCCGCATAATCCTGATTATGTTCCTGGTGGCTCATCCGGTGGTTCTTGCGCCTCCGTTGCATATGGTGGTACAATATGTTCCCTTGGTTCAGATACAGGTGGCTCAATAAGACAGCCAGCAAGTTTTTGCAATGTTGTTGGTCTTAAACCAACATATGGTCTTGTTTCAAGATACGGACTTATAGCATTTGCATCGAGCCTCGATCAGATTGGTCCCATAACAAAGGATGTAGAGGACTGTGCAATCTTACTTTCTGTAATTTCTGGATTTGATCCATATGATTCAACATCTATTGAAGTAGATGCAATCGATTATATAAAAGTATTAAAACCTGATGTTTCTAAAATTAAAATAGGAATTATAAAGGAATACTTTGATGGAGCAGAAAAAGATGTGGTTCGTTGTATAATGGATGTAATCTCTCAAATAGAACAAGAAGTGGTAGAAATATCACTCCCTCATGCTGAATATTGTATTCCAACATACTATATCATTGCCTCATCTGAAGCATCTTCAAATCTTGCAAGATACGATGGTGTCCAGTATGGACTAAGAGAAGAGGGAGAGAGTCTTTTATCTATGTATAAAAAAACAAGAAGTAAGGGATTTGGCCAAGAGGTAAAAAGAAGAATAATGCTTGGTACATATAGTCTCTCTGCAGGCTATTATGATGCATACTATTTAAAGGCAAAAAAAGTTCAGACATTGATAAAGAATGATTTTGATGAAGCATTTAAAAAGATAGATCTGCTCATTTCGCCAACTTCTCCTACACCTCCATTTAAAATTGGAGAAAAAATAGATGACCCAATATTGATGTATCTATCAGACATTTTGACAGTCTCAATTAACATTGCTGGTATTCCAGCAATATCTATCCCTTGTGGAAAGTCAAACGATGGCCTACCTCTTGGGCTTCAAATAATAGGACCATACTTTTCCGAAGCAACTATTCTTTCGTTTGCTTATTATATAGAAAAATTGGCAAAAAGTCTTTAGTTTAAGGCTTGTTTCTGATTACGGATATCATCAAAACGATTGATTTTTCCTTAAATTTGTTGTTATACTACAAGAGACAAAAAATGATAGAAGAACATCAAGTTCAATCTGAACGAAGGATTAAAGAGCTTGAGGCGCTCTATGAGATAGGAAAGGCAATAACTTCTGAGCTTGAGCTACAAAAAGTTTTAAAGCTAATTTTGAAGAAGGCATTAGAGGTTACAAAGTCTGACTATGGCACTCTTGGCATGCTATACGACGATAAATTGATTTATGAAGTAATCATTCCAGAAGGGGTTGAAACGCCATCACAGAGGATTGGAGAGGGAATCACTGG
Organism: bacterium; assembly: GCA_003498085.1. Lineage (GTDB taxonomy): Bacteria > UBA9089 > UBA9088 > UBA9088 > UBA9088 > UBA9088. Next base: position 5,020 of record DNCM01000121.1, on the reverse strand, counting down.
CAAAGTAGCTGAAAAAAAGAAGCCAATTCTTGTTGACGATGTAACTAAAGATCCGGTCTATATAGAGGTTTTTCATAATATGAAGTCAGAATTAGCTGTACCAATGATGTTTCAAGATGAATTGATAGGCGTGCTTAATGTCGAAAGTCCGATAATCAGTGCTTTTGATAAGAATGATCAAAGACTTCTTGAGGCTTTAGCAGATCAAGCAGCGATTGCAATTCAAAATGCAAAACAATATCAGAAGCTAGAAGATACTAAAGAACAGTTGGCAGCAGCAAATGCTCTTGCCTGGCTAGGAATTGTGGGAGCAATATGGAAGCATGATGTAATCCAAAAGGCTTATGCCATAAAGATGGATGTGGACACCCTTAAGCTTGATGTTACAGAGAAAGCCATTCTTGAAATGCTCAATAGAATAGATAGAGGTGCTGAGTTGATAATGAAGGTAGCGCCAGATTTGCCACCTGAAGATGTAGAAGAACTAGTCTCGATCAACGATATACTTGATACAGCAGTAAAAAGATGTAATCTTTCAAAGGATATTAAATTCCATTTTCAAAGACTACCAGACGGATTGACTCCAATAATCGCCAGCAATGCTTGGCTAATGGTTGCCTTTGAATATATTATTACCAATGCTCTTCGAGCTATGTCAGGGAAAGGAGAATTAGCTATTGTTTGTAGAAAAGAAACAGACAGAGTCTTGATAGAAATCAGTGATACTGGCTGTGGCATACCAGAAGATATTAAGTCTCAACTTTTCAAAAAACAGGTTTCTGGAGCAGAAGGAAGGGGTGTTGGCTTGCTATTGACAAAGACCATCCTTCTGCGATATGGAGGAAACATAGAGTTAAAATCTACCGGACCAAAAGGAACAACTTTTACTCTCTGGCTACCTATCAAAAGGAGCACAAGGTGAAAAGGAATTCGAGAATTTTAATTATAGACGACAAACCCTGGTGGTCAGGATTTTCCAAAAAAGTCTTGTTAGAACATGGTTACCGGGTAGATATGGCCCGTAATAGAGAAGAGGCTCTAAATAAACTTGATTCTCAAAGATATGATATGGTAATCTTAGATTACTATTTTTCAGGAACAGATGGAGTATCCTCTCTTAGACAAATTTTAAAGAGGCATCCAGAGGAACGGGTTGTTGTTGTTTCTGCCGCTCCTTCATGGATGGAAGGGAGGGATATATTTAGAGCTGGAGCAATTGATTATATGAGCAAATCACTTGATGAGACTAGGTTATTGGACATCATACAAAAAGTGCTTAAAATGAAACCTTCACCCGTCATTAGTAGAAAGAGGTAACTATGCAAGGAAGAATTTTACTGGCCGATAATGATCCTTCAGTTTTAGAGGCATTGAAAAATCGAACTGAAAAAGAGGGATATATAGTCTTTACTGCGAAAAGTCCAGATGAGGCGAAGGAGTTGTTAAAGAAGGAACGAATTCATTTGGCAATAATTGATATGCGACTTATTGATCATGGGGATATGAAAGATATAAGTGGTATAGAACTTGCAAAAGAGATTGATCCACTCATAATAAAGATTATTTTGACAGGATTTCCAAGCCACGAAACTCAAAGAATGGCAACAAGCGATTCTTTTGGAGGGATTGCATACGATTATATTTCAAAGCCTGATGACCCACCTTCAGCTCTGATAGAGTCAATTAAAAAGGCCTTTGATGACAAAATAAAGATTAATTTCGAGCTCAAAATTATTCTAAAAGATGACAAACCTTCTGGTACTTTTGTCTATTTAGAGGATGAGAAAGCCTTTGAATTTTTACTTGATGAAATTTCTATTAAAGGCATTGAAGCCGAGGAAGAAAAAAAGAAGATAGAAGAAGAGTTAGGGGAGGTATTTAAGAAACTATTCTATTTAGCCGAAAAGATTACAATCTTACCTCTTTCTTCTAGAGGATATAGCAAAACAGGAGTAGTTTTAGTTGAGCCAAGCCAGGATGACGAAGGGACATTTGCCCCTCGCATTGTTAAATTTGGTCCCCGTAAGGACATTGAGAGAGAATCTCAAAACTACAAGAATCATGTAAAACCGTTTGTTCAACTTCGTCCTACTGAGGCTGAAGAACCAGCTTATACTAAGAATCTTGGAGGAATGATTTATACACTTGTCGGCAGTAGAAATCCTGAAACCATCTGTGATTTTAGAGAGTATTATAGTAATAAAGAAGCTGAAGATTTAAGGATTACTCTTAAGGAACTCTTTGAAGAAACTTGTGAGAGGTGGTATCAGAACAGGGGGAATAAGGTAGATATGGAGCTTGGTGAACTATATAAAGAACAGATAGGGCTAACTCAAAAGAAATTAGAAAAAGCACTTAAAGATACATTCCAAAATTATATGGGAAAGACTCTGATTAATTTCCCTGGTTTAGAGAAAGACTTTATTAACCCAGTTATTTGGCTTAAGGACAAGGTTTTTCATTTTTCCACTTATCGCTGTCGCACTCATGGTGATTTAAATGGGAAGAATATCTTAGTTGACGAAGATGGACATCCATGGCTGATTGATTTTTTCAGAACTGGCTATGGACATATTTTAAGAGACTTTGTGGAATTAGAAGTCGATATTAAATTCAATTATCTTGAGACAAGCAATATAAAAGCACTGTATGAATTTGAAAAATCTTTAATTAGTCCAAAAAAATTTGATGAACCATACTATTTTGAAAACAAAAATAATATTAGTGAGCTTGAAAAGGTATTTGCTGTCATTAAAAGTTTGAGGAATTTGGCTCACGATGTTGTCAAGCCAAGTAACGACCTTTTGGAATATTACATTGGACTTCTTTACCATACGATCAATATAATTAGATACGATAAAGCAAAAGATGTGAAAAGACATGCATTATTATCTGCCTCTTTGATCTGTGAAAGATTAGAAAAGTGGGATCAATAATTTTGATAATACATACAAAAATATCTATAATTTTACAAACCTTTGCTTGAAGTTTTGAGAGCTTTTAAAATATAATCTTTAGTAGATCCTATGAAAAATTCCATGGTTTGGCCTTCATATCCAGCGCTTAGTATAGCCGACTACATTATAGGATTCTTTATATTCTTCGTCTCATACTCAATCTATCTTTTTTGCCTTCCATCAACCGTTGGTTTTGGAGATTCTGGAGATTTCATCACATCTTCCTATGTTCTTGGTATTGCCCATCCATCTGGATACCCATTATACATGGTCTTAGGCCATCTATTTTCCTACATTCCTATTTCAAACATTGGAATGAAAATAACATTGATGTCCTGCATATTCTCGTCAGTTACATCGACTATCCTCTATTTTTTGATCATGAAACTTTCATCGAGTAGGGTATCTAGCATCTCTGCATCACTTTCTTTCTCTTTTTCTTACACATTCTTTAGGGTCTCTGTTTATTCAAAGACTTATGCAATATATGCATTTTTTGTTGCACTCCTTTTACTAATCATGGTTTTATGGCAAGAATCGAAGAAGACTCCAAAGTTAAAAACAAAGAGTTATTTATACCTTTTTTTATTCATACTCGGTCTTTCATTTACAAACCATAACCTTATGGCAACAACGATCCCAGGTTTTGCCCTATTCTATTTTCTTATTGAAAAAAAGCCGTTCAAAGATATAAATAAATTTATTTTATTCTTCTTTCTTGGCCTTTCTCTTCTTCTATATCTTCCAGTTAGGGCATTCCAAAATCCTCCAATCGATTGGGCAAATCCAACAAGTATATCTAGGTTTATCGATTGTATAATGGTAAAATTTGCTCAAAAAAGGATGTTTGATATAACTTTATTAAAGTTTTTCTTTATATTTGGAAGCCATCTTCTGTTAACTTTAAAACAGTTCATGTTTTTTGGAATAATCTCTTTCTTTGGTCTATATTGGCTTTATAAAAGAAACAAAACATTTTCTCTTTTACTTTTGGCAATAATTACTGTAAACACTATATTTTCACTGGCTGTATATACAGATATCAAGGAAGAGATGGTTGATTATGAGGCATACCACATTCCATCATTCATAGCTCTAGCAGTTGGATTTGGAGTTGGTCTAAGTTTTATCATAAAGAAGAAAAACATTGTAAAATTTATAGTTATACTTATTCCTTTAATAGTCTGTCTTAAATATTTTTATATATCAAACAAAAGTAGATTTTACTTTGCCTACGATTATGGAAGAAACCTCCTTCTTTCCCTTCCAAAGAAAAGCATTATCTTTACATATACAGACCATGAATTTATGACAATCTGGTATCTAAAACATGTTGAGAAGAGGAGGCAAGACGTCATTCAGCTAAATCTCTATGATTTAACAACGGATTGGGTTGTCGAGAGAGTCTTAAGAGACTATCCAGAGATAAAATTTACGGGCGATATTAAGGCTCATTACCTATTTAAACTTGAGAATCTTGTTAAAAATAATATTGCTAATTTCAATATTTTCTATACATTCAATGAAGATATCTATAACCCTGGATATAAAATTGCATATCGCGATTCTTTATCAAACTATGGGGTCTTATTCAAAGTTGAACCATCTGGTATCACCAAAATCTACGACTTCGGTTATCTAATCAGGGGTATTCTTGATAAGAAGGTTCATAAAGATTGTTTTACAAAGGATATTTTAAAGATCTATGGATATGGATATGGTATCTTGGGTTCAAAATATATCTATACAGAACCAAAAAGGGCAAAACAACTTTTTGAAAATGCAATAGAATTTGACCCAGAGAATGAAAGCTATAAAAAAGGCCTTGAGATTGCAACTGAAAGATCAAAAGATTTAAACTTCTAAACTTCTTAACTTTAGAACTTTTGATTTTACAACTAAATGCAAAGCTTTTGTGGAAAAACATAAGGTATTTATGGTGTAATTCCATTTCCGCTACCTTAATAATGGAATTAACTTCTTTTAAAAAAACTATTATAGGTTTTTGCTTTAAAATCCGATATATAAGCAGACAAAATCAGATTCTTTTCCAAAATAATTGG
>DNCM01000101.1 GCA_003498085.1 bacterium | reverse complement strand
GTTGATACTCCAGTTTTTCCTCCATCATTTGTTACAGAAATACTTAAGAGATGTTGTCCTTCTGAAAATTCTAGGCCTTCTTTATCTTTACCATACCAAGTATACTGGGTAATACTCCCTGCAGGCAAATAACCAGTTGCATCTTTCAGTTCCCTTCCATCAACTGTAATCGAATATGTTCCACTCTCATCAGAATGAAAAGTTATTGTAGCAAAATCTGCGATCCCATGGGATGTATAAGGAGAGAAAACATCTGGGGTAACGGATAGAAAAACATCGGGTTTTTTCCAAGAGACTCTGAAACGAAATGTCTCTTTTCTTAAACTTCCTTTTATATTTCTCGCTTCTGCCCAGATAGTATATTCACCTTCCAATAATGGTCCTGTTGGTGTTCCTATGATTTTTCCAGATTGGGTTCCACCAATATAATACACTCCGTCTAACTGAATGTCTTTACCGTCTTTTTTTAGTTGTAGTTTTATTGTAGCTGTATCTAGCTCTGGGTCTCCTTCCGCAACCCAAACATCAACAGATATCGTTCCAACATATGGTGCTTTTACATCCTTGCGTGGATATGGATTTGAGATATTTGGCTGAACTACCCTAATCTTGAAAGTATAAAAACAAGACCAGTAATGATCCGCATAATCATAAGCTTTAACAGTCCAATGATATTCTCCCGCCTCATAAAGCGGTGATTCCAATACACCTATAATCCTTCCTGCAAAATCTGATATTGGCTCATACTTTTTGGTTAATCCTATCTCTCTTCCATCTGGCACTGTAAGGATAATCGTTGATTTATCCCAATCTATTCCTGCCCCTTTCTCTTCTTCGGATATCTGTGCACTGATTGTTCCTTTATATGGTGAGACAAAAGTACTTCCATCAGGAGGATAAGGATCAGATACAATAGGAAAGATTGTCTTAAGATAAAACTTAAACGATTCCTCAGCTTCATTTCCAGCACCATCACGAACTACTACTGTTATTGTATATGTTCCATCCCAATTGCCATCATCCGGTAATGCTTGATCAAGGTCTCCTCTAAGCTTTCCTGCATTGTTATTTGTATTAGGTGTAACAAGATGACTTGTAGTGACGGTTATGGGTATGCGGCCTTTGTCTTTCTTTAAATAAATAAAGCTATTCTGCCAGTTTATTCCAGATTCACCCCTTTCAATATCTGAAACATATACCCAAATAGGACCAGAGAATGGAGAAATTTCAATTTTTCCATCGCTTGGAGATGGATCGTAAATGTTTGGTTTTATTATATCCTTAATAATAAATACAAAGTTTTGATAATCATCTGTCATACCATTTCCCTTTACATCAACAGGTCTAACCCTTATGGTATACGAACCAGGACTTTTAGTATCCAATGGAACATCCAAGCTCCAGAATATCTTGCTCTCTCCATCATTCTCTTGACGTCCTCCAATCTTTTGTCCTGTTTTATCGACAAGGAATATCTCGCTCCTTGCAAAGTCTATCCCGCTTCCTCCTAAATCTGGTTTTTCTTTCAATGTTGCAGAAACATATGTTATCGAGCCTGTATCTATTGTCTGACCTGCCGATGGATCTATGCTCTCAACGACTGGTGCTTGAGTATCGGGAAGAACAGGGGGTGGAGGAGGTTCAACGAATACCTCTTTGTCCACAATCTCTGATTTAAGGCCGTAATGACGGTACCGAGGATAAGCATGCCATTTTTCATCTTTATCTCCTGAATCATTGACAAGCTCCCAACCAATACTTAAAAGTTCAGCCCCTATTCTAAATATATATGTTCCTTCTGCAAGATTCCAATCTACTATACCATATTTAAAATCATAGTAATAATCTCCACGAATATTTTTATGGAAAGGAACAAGGTTTCCATAGTCATTCGTTATATTTCCATCACCTTTATCAGGTTCATCTGGATTTCCAAGATACCAATTATTCTTCGTATACCAATTATCACAAGAATAGCCATGGCTTCCATCAGCATAAATTGGAGGACCACGAAGTTCCCAGTCTATATCGTCCTTCGCACTAAGATCAGGATAAAATCCAAGGATTAATTCCTTTCCATTCTGATCGTAAACTTTAAGATTAAGAAGTGCGTAAGGTGCATTAAGATAGTTACAATATTTGTATCCTGATTCTTTAGTATAATCCCTACAAAAACCAAAATAAAATCCGAGATTATTCAGTTGTTTATCGGTTACTTTTTCTTCTTTTTCTTTTGAATTTTTAAGAACAACTCTAAAACTAACAACAACATCAACTGTCTCTGGAACCTCTTTATTTGGCCAGAATGGATTTGGCGAAACATTCAAATTCTCTACTACTATCTCAACTAATGTCAAGACGATTTCTCCTTTTGCCTCAATTGCCTTGTTCCCAGCAAGATCCTCTGCCTCAATTATATAAGTATAATGTCCATCTTCCACTACAATTCCTCCACTGTTCTTTCCATCCCAATTTAAGGTAACATTTTCTCCAAATTGTGCCTCTGGAGACTCCAAAATCCTTATGGGCTCACCATTAGGATTATAAATCTTTATCTTCACCCATGCTTTTTCAGAAAGATTATATTTAATTGAAAGATTAGTAAGGTATGGATTAAAAGGAATAGGAGAAACACTATTGTTTGAAATGACTGGGGCTGTAGCATCAATAGTTATCTTTTGCCTTTCATCCTGATATGGAGAGTTCTCTGCAGATCTTCTATTATAGATAAACCTGCCAATGACCTGAGCATCTTTTGTATCATTTCCTTTTTTTATGGTGTATACGCCAGAATATATCCCATCCCCCATAATGATATCGCCAGATAAGATTCCAATACCATCAATGCCATCATCAGAAAGGGAAATACTTACAATGGAACCGATATCGATCTTCGCATCACCACCACGGGCAGGGGAAACTTTTCCCCCGATAGATGGAGAAATTTTATTGTAATCAGAGACAAGGGGACCAGAGTATAGATTTTGGTTTGAGATGACAAAGGAGCCAGGAGAAGTTGCTTTTTTAATCCAGGTATTTTTATTATCAGAAACAAGGATTAAATCTCCTATATTTATATTTGGATTGAAAACTGTGAGACTCCCTTGACATTTTTCTGGTGTCCCAAATAAAAGGACGCTATCGATCCTAACTGCCTCTAAGGAAAAAATTATATTGTCCCCTGCCTTCAATGTATCCTTTAAGGCATGCGATGTATCTGGATTTACCCCTGTATAGTCAGATATAGGGGATCCATAGTAAAGAAGGCTGTTATTGAGGGTAATGGTTTTATCAGTAGATGTTCCAACCCAAATGTGCTTTCTTTCTAGGTCCACAACCTTTACCTTTTGACCATCATCCAAATCTTCATCTTGCCACATAATAGACATAGACTCTGTTGTTGAACCTACGATAGTTAATCCAGATAAAGGAGGTCTTTTTTCCTTCTCTGGGATAAAACCAACCCTTGTAATCATTGTCTTTACAAAAGGACGAGTCCTACTTCCATCAAGGATTATAGTTCCGCCTGTTCCGTAGTTTATCGCTCGGTTTCCTGCATTATCTATAATGTATCCTGAAAATATCCATGTTCCTGTATCTTCCTCTCTTACAGTATGATATCCTTGATAAAGACTTCCTTCGCCTTTTTTTCCTTCTCCAAGATAGATAAAAGAAATTTCTCTTGTCTTTGTCCCTTGGGTAAGCACTATCATTGACTCATATGGATCATTTATACCTATCTCCTGACTTCCTATCCAATCCCTTGCTTTCAATGTAAATTGGACTACCTCATCCCTATAGAATGTATCACCATTTGTATTCTCTGCTAGAAAGATAATCTCTGGCGGTGTTCTATCTATTGTAACTTCAACAATTTCAAAGTTTGAATTTCCTGCTTCATCTATGACATATATCTGAATATAACGCAATCCATCCGGTGCAGGTTCTGTTGCATAAAAACCATCCCATGTATAGCAACTAGAATATGTATCTGTTGAAACATAAGATAAATCTCCTAAATAGATTCCCGTTGGGGTTTTTCCATCTACCTTTATCTCATAAGTTCCTGTTTCATTGGAGGAAAAACAGATACGACAATGATCTTTGACTCCGATAGATGTTCCAGGAGAAAAAACTAAAGGAAAAACAGAAAATTTAATGATAGAAGGACTGGTATTATCTATGAATATAATGGTAGAGGCAGTTCCCTTATTTCCTATCATATCAAAGGCTTCTACCAATAATGTGTGGGAACCCTCAGAGAATTCTTCCCGATACCCTCCATTCCAGACAAAATCTTCATCTCTGTCTGGAAAAGCCATTTCTTCGCGTATGATCTTATCATCTATTAAAATTTTATATGGTCCATATCTTGAGCTTCTTATGGTAATTGTTATCGTATCCTTAACCCCAAATGAGGCATATGGAGAGAATTTAGGATACGATGTTTGAATGGTAACTGATGGCGTACCATAGTCAATCGCACGAATTGTTGCACTTCCTATTCTTTTGTCATAGTTTAAGTCTACTTCAATTACTGCATTTTCCTCTGGTAAAAGCTTAAGGATTGGTGGAAATTCTGTATTTGTACCATCCTTGTCTATTTTAAAACTTGTAGTATATGTGCCATCATTATCAAAATCAGTGAAACGAAGTCTTATGTTTCCTAAAGGTCCTGTTACTGTTCCTTTAATAGAAGGGGTTCCTATTATATAACCAACGGTAGCTATAATATGAACTGTTGAGTCATCGGGGAAATCGGTGGTAAGTAATCTATCTTGATCAAATGTCATAATCATCTCTCTTCCAATTGCCTTAATGGTAGCAGAGCCTACATTCCCATCGTCGTCTAAATCTATAGTTATCGTTCCTATTTCATCGGGCAAAAGACGAAGGATCTCGCACTCTTTATTTGTACTTGTTTTTGAAATTTTAAAGAATCCTGTAAATGTTCCATCGTTGTCATCATCCTCAAAATAAACCCTTATTGAACCATTACTTGCTGTAGCAGTCCCATAAACAAAACCACCTATCCTAGCCCCAACTACTGCAACATAAACCATGGATTCATCTTCAAACTCGTATTCTGGATATTTAAAATCTGGATCATGGTATGTAGTGACAGTCTCTATCCCTGCCCAAAGATTACTTGCTAAAAAAACCCCGATTATTATTTTTTTCATATCTTTCTCCTTTTTTAGAAATTTAACTAAGTTTATTTAAAAAAAGTCATTTTTGTCAAGGCTTTATTGCTTTTGAAAATCCTCCTCCACAAAGCCCATCAATCCGGGCCTCTAACTCTTGTATTTTTAGCTCTATATCGAGCCTTTTTTCTTTATCAATATACTTCATCTAACTTAATAAGAAGCCTCTTTCTTTCAAAATAAAGATGAGATAGCTCATCCAATATATTCTGCCTTAATTGGGTCATAAGCCTTGAGCGCTCATCAATTGAGATTGTTTTATCGCTATATATAAACTCATCCAGGTCCCATGTAAAGGAAAGGCTCCAATCCATTGGCCCAGTAAAAGCTGTATCATTTTTTCCTTTATATATTGTCTTATCATAGCTTAGGGAAAGTTTGGGGAGAAAAGTCTTGTATCTTACCCTCCTCTGCCAGTTTTTAATCTGCTTTGGAGAAAGGTTGTTATACTCTATTGCCATATCAAAAACATCAAGAATATCCGGCTCTTGTTGTGGAAATGCAAAACCTGCAAGGATAATGAAAATAAAAAATTTTTTCATTCTAAACTCCACATATGGGTCGTGTTGGACTCGAACTTCGGATTTTCTAAGATTCTTCAGTCGCTTTGCTCCTTCAGAACCCAACAAAATCTTTCGTTCCCGGCCAGCCTCACTTTTTCCTCCCGTAAGGTCGGCGTTCGGCTGGCTTCGAGTCCATTTGTGAAATTTAGCTTTCACCTTCAACCCTTGTTTTACCTTGTAATCCTTCTCTTACACTGGGTCGTGTTGGACTCGAACCAACCGCCACCGGCTTAAAAGGCCGGTGCTCTGCCTGATGAGCTAACGACCCAAATTGTTATATAGTTTATAGTTTATAGTTTATAGTGTCAAGCCCCTTCTCTTTACTGTCCCTTTTTTATTAAAGCAAACGGTATCCGGTCTTTTATCGTAGACACAAACACAAGAAATTGGAAAAAACTTCTCTTTTACTGCTATAATTATATCTCTAGGAAGTGGTCTAGTCGGACTTTTCCTGATAGGTGTATTTATCTGGATACAATCTGGTTTAATTTCAAAAACAAGCCTTTTTATTTCGTCTATAAAGCCTATATTTTCTTGAATAAACATTATCTGAATAGCAAGTATTCCTTTATATAGTTTTTTAAATTCAAAAATTCCTTCCAAAATATCATCTAATTTTATTCCTGGTGCTGGCCTATTTATTTTTTCAAACGATTCTTGCGAATATGCATCGAGTTTTAAAGAGACGAGGTCTGCAAAAATAAGCTCTTTTTTAGTATTTTTTATTAAGGATGAATTTGTAATAACAGCAATCTTTGCAATATTTAATTTTTTTACTTCTCTTATATAATTTCCAATATTTTCAGCCAGTGTTGGTTCGCCAGAGCCAGAGAATGTTATATAATCAATGTGTATCCTTGGAATTTTTTTAAGCTCCTCTACAACCTTATTTTCTTTGACATATACCTTTCTTTCTTGGGTATAATCTTTGGTTTTTCCAAGCTGACAGTAAATACAATCATATGTACAGATCTTTTCTTCTTGTGAAAGGATATCAATTCCTACTGATACTCCAAGTCTAAATGAACTAACAGGGCCATAGAGATATTTTAGATGCAATTTTTTTATTTGGCGTATTCAATTGCCCTTATCTCTCTAATAACATTTACCTTGACTGGACCAGGATATTCAAGCCCATCTTTTATCTTATCTGCTATATCTTTTGCAAGACTAAATGTCTTTACATCATCTACCTCTTGCGAATTGACAATAACCCTTATTTCCCTTCCTGCCTGGATAGCATATGCCTTTTCTACACCAGGAAATCCAGTAGCAATACTTTCTAGTTTTTCCAGACGCTTGATGTATGCCTCAACCGTATCTTTCCTTGCACCAGGACGACTTGCAGAGATAGCATCGGCTGCTTGAACAAGAATAGCTTCGATACTTTTAGGTTCAGCACCTTCATGATGTGCAATAACTGCATTGATAAGAATCGGATCTTCCCCTGCTTGTTTTAAAACCTCTTCTGCTATTTCAACATGAGAACCCTCTACCGTAGAATCAAGAGCTTTTCCAATATCATGAAGAAAGGCCGCCTTTTTAACTAGTCTTAAATCTTTTATTCCAAGCTCAGATGCCATAACAGATGCAAGGTGTGTCACTTCAATACTATGTTGTAAAACATTCTGGCCATAGCTTGTTCTAAATTTAAGCCTTCCAAGAAGTTCTATCTCTCTTGGTGTAAGATTGTGGATTCCAAGATCAAGGGCAGCTTGTTTTGCTTCCTCTTTCATAGTTGCCTCTATTTCGCTTTCTACTTTACTAACAATTTCTTCTATCCTTCCAGGGTGTATCCTTCCATCTTGAATAAGCTTTTCCAGTGCAATTCTCCCTATCTCCCTTCTTATAGGGTCATATCCAGAAATAGTGACAACCTCAGGAGTATCATCAACAATAAGCTCGACTCCAACTGCCATCTCAAATGCCCTAACATTTCTTCCTTCTCTTCCAATAATTCTTCCCTTTATCTCTTCTGATGGCAACGGAACAACAGATATTGTACTCTCTGAGACATAATCGGATGCACACCTTGTAATTGCAGAAGCTATTATTTCCATCGCCCTTTTGTTTGCTATCTCTTGTGCTCCTTCTTCTACCTTCTTTATTGTCTTTGATGCCTCGTACCTCGCCTCTTGTTCCACTTCATTAATAAGCATTCTTTTTACCTCATCGATATTCATGTTGGCAATAGCCTCGAGCTTTGCCATTTCTTCTTTTTTTAAGGCAAAAAGTTCGTCCTGTTTTTTTCTTAAAATTTCCTCTTCCCTTTTTAACCTTTCTTCCTGTCTTCGAACAATATCCTGTCTTTTATCTATCTCCTGCTCCCTTCTTTTTATTCTTTCCTCTTGCCTAGAAAGATTTGCTTGATATCTTTTGTTTTCTCTTTCAAGCTCAATTCTTTCCCTATGAAGCCTTTCTTTTGCTTCCAATTCTAGCTTTTCTTTTAGAGACTCTGATTCTTTCTTTGCATCAAGAATTATTTTTTCTGCCTCTTTTTCTGCCTCTTTTTTTGCTATTGCTTCAAATCTTCTTCTTATTATATACCCCGCCAAAATTCCAAATGAAAAAGAAACAACCCCTACTATAATGAAAATTACACTTTGACCCATCAATATCCTCCTTTTTTAGGACATAAAACTGGAAAGAACCAATATCCCTTCTTGTAAGATTTATATTTAAAATATTTTCTCATTAACATTAAATTTATTTTTTTATAAGTATAACTTAAACAACAAAAAGATGTCAATCATTATCCGAGACCTCTTCATAGTCCAGAATTTTATGGATGCTTATTTTATCTATAGATAAAAGAGCTATAAATGCCTTCCTTTCTGTTAAATCAGCTATAAAGTTAAATACTTTAGAAAAATTTTCAGCGATGCCTTGGATCATGGAGAAGAATTTTTTAAATACCTTGACTTTCAAGAGAAAATATACCATAATAATTCCAAAATGGAAGGCATAGTCTATAAATTTGGTGATGATATAAACACAGATCAAATAATCCCCGCAATTTACCTTGATACAACAGACCCAAATGAACTTGCTAGTCATTGTATGGAAGGTATTGAAGGAGGAAGGAGGATAAATAAAGGTGGAATTATTGTTTCCGGTAAAAACTTTGGATGTGGTTCATCCCGTGAGCATGCACCTTTAGCCATAAAAGCATCGGGGATACAGGCTATTATTGCAAAAAGCTTTGCAAGGATATTCTTTAGAAATAGCATAAATATTGGCTTGCCTGTTATTGAGTGTAGTGAGGTAAATAAAATAGATGAAGGCGATCTGTTAAATATAATCCCAAAGCAAGGAAAGATTGAAAATCTTACAAAGAACGAGACATATTACACCAAGCCATATCCTCCATTCATGCAGAAAATAATTGAGAAAGGGGGTTTAATTAGCTCCATTGATTTATGAAATAAAAAAATATCCAAATCCTATTCTTAGAAAAAAGGCATCCGAAGTAAAGAAAATTGACAATAAAATAAAAATGATTGCCCTTAATATGGTAGAAACATTGAATGCCTATAATGGTATTGGTCTTGCTGGAAATCAGGTTGGGATTTTAAAAAGGATAATTGTTATTAGAACAAAAGATGCTCCTTTCATCATCATAAATCCAAAGATTACGCGTACATCTGGGACTGAAGAAATAGAGGAAGGTTGTTTGAGTTTTCCTGGTTTGTTTAACATTATTAAAAGGTCGGTCTGTATTGGATTTAAAGGATTAGACATCAACGGCCTTGCTATTCAAGGAAATGTAGAGGGTCTTATTGCAAGGGCGATCCAACATGAGATAGACCATATTGATGGTATCCTTTTCATTGACAGGATGAATAAGGACGAAAGGAAAAGAGTCCTCCCCGAATGGAGAAAGATCAGAAGTGATTGAGCCAATTGTTTGGGAAGACGGGGTTTTAAAGATTCTTGACCAAACACTACTTCCAAATAAGGTAGAATGGATTGTCTGCAGAGATTATAAGGATGTTGCATCATGTATTTCTTCTATGAAGATAAGAGGGGCGCCAGCTATCGGTGTCTGTGCAGGATATGGAGTTTGTATGGCAAAAAATAAAAATGATGCGATTTTCCTTCTATCAAAAACAAGGCCAACAGGGTACGATCTTTTTTGGGTGTTAGATAGGATGAAAGAGGGAGGTGATGATTTACTTTCCCTTGCAAAGAAAATACATAATGAAGAAATAGAAAGAACTTATAAGATAGGTGAACATGGTTTTTCTTTACTTTTTGATGGAGCCTCTGTTTTGACACATTGCAATGCGGGAAGTCTTGCCTGCTGTGGGGTTGGAACTGCCCTTGCACCGATATACCTTGCCCATAAAAAAGGAATGAAGATAAATGTATTTGTGGCAGAAACAAGACCAAGATCTCAAGGGGCAAGACTTACAATGTGGGAACTTGGGCAAGCAGGTATTAATGCAACACTCATTGCAGACACAATGATTGGATTTGTGATGAAAAAAGGCTTTATTGATATGGTTTTTGTTGGTGCCGATAGGGTTGCAAAGAATGGCGATCTTGCAAACAAAATAGGGACATACCAGATAGCAATCCTTGCAAAATTCCATGATATTCCATTCTATACCTTTCTTCCATCGTCAACTATTGATTTAGATATTGAAAATGGAGGAAATATCCCTATTGAAGAAAGAGATAAAAATGAGCTTGGATATAATTTTAACTGCATAAACCCAAGTTTTGATGTCACACCGAATCATCTAATTACTGGAATAATTACAGAAAATGGCTATTTTAAACGGAATGATTGAGTATTCTCTTCATGGCTTCTATAAATGCTTTGTTTTCATCGGATGTTCCAGTCGTTATTCTTAATCCATCTGCAACCTGTTTTACCAAGATACCCTCTTTTAGAAGTAAGGAGTAAACAATTCCTGGCTTTTCTACTTTAAAGAAAAGAAAATTTGCAGATGAAGGAAAAACTTTTATTTCCTCTATCTTCAACAATTCTTGAGAAAGCCTTTCTCTTTCGGCAATTATCTTTTCTATTATCTTTTCGAAAGAATCCTTTTCTTCAAGGCATATTGCTACTATCTCTTGTGAGATTATATTTAAATTATAAGGAAGCTTTACTTTCTCAATGCAACCTATGAATTCTTTGTTTGCCAAGATATAGCCACATCTTAAACCTGCTAAGCCAAATGCCTTTGAAAATGTCCTAAGTATTGCTAGTCTATTGTAAGATGGAAGGAGCCCAACAAAGCTTTTCTTTGAGAATTCGTAGTACGCCTCATCGATTATAACAATAGAGTCTGTTTCCTCTATTATTCTTTCTATTTCTTTCTCATCAAAGCAATTTCCTGTTGGATTGTTCGGGTAGGCAATGAATATTATACTTTTTGATTTTTTTGCTTCATCTATTATCCTTCCACAATCAAGTCCAAAACTAGATATTAACGGGATACCAATAGTCTCACAGGATGCTACTTTCCCAATTATCTCATACATGGGAAATGTTGGAGTTGGAAATATAACCTTTCCGGAAAATGCGAGCAAGATATACAAAATAAGCTCATCGGAGCCATTCCCTACTAAGATCATATCGCTCGGGAGTCCAACATATCTTGAAATACTTAACCTCAATTTTTCTGCCTCTGGATCTGGGTATCTGTTTAGGGCAATTTTATCTATTGCCTTTTTTATTTTGTTTTTTACAGCCTCTGGGATTGGATATGGATTTTCCATGATATCGAGTTTAATTTTATGCTTCGGTGTTTTTGAACTGTAAGGGACAAGCGTTTTTATTCCGTCCCTTAAAAGAAGATTTAATCTTGCCATTTTAAGATACAAATTAGTCTATTCTATATTTTTATGATTGTCAACGATAGATTTTGCTTGTGTCTATAGAATAAAGTATATCAAAGAAAGATGGAAATGATATATCAACACATTCCTTTCCTTTGATCTCTATTTTTTCAACAACAAGACTCGCGATTGAAAAAGCCATTGCTATCCTATGGTCATCGTATGAATCAATGGTTGCACCTTTTAATGGATAGCCACCATCTATCACCATACCATCTGGAAGCTCTTCAATTCTTGCACCAAGCTTTGAAAGACCAGAGGCAATACTTGATATCCTGTCGGACTCCTTTACCCTAAGCTCTTCTGCTCCTTCTATCTTTGTCCTTCCTTCTGCAAAGCATGCTAGGATAGCTAAAATAGGAATCTCATCGATCATCCTTGGAACTATCTCTTTTCCAATGTTTATACCATGAAGCCTACTCTTTTTAACAACAATATCGCCAACCGGCTCGTTGCATAAAAGTTTCTTGTTCAGTATCTCAAAATTTGCTCCCATTTTTTTCAAACATTCGAGAAAACCTGTCCTTGTTTGGTTTATGTTGACATTTCTTATTATAATAGGATGGTCAATAAGGAGGCCTCCTGCGATAAAAAATGCAGAGGATGAGAAATCAGGAGGAACAGTTATTTCCCTATCACCAGAAATTTCAACTGGGCCATCAATGCAAATAGTGCTACCATCTCTTTCTATTGGGACGCCAAAGAATTCAAGCATCCTTTCTGTATGGTCTCGCGATGGCAAAGGTTCAATTACAGTTGTCTTTCCAGAAGCCATAAGACCTGCAAGGAGTATCGCAGATTTTACTTGGGCAGATGCGACTGGAAGCTTATATGTAATCCCTTTAAGATAAGACCCTTTTACCTTAATTGGTGGATAATCTCCAATAATATTTGCGCCCATAAGAGTCAACGGTTCACCTACTCTTTTCATTGGCCTTTTTCTTAAGGAACTATCTCCATCGAGCGTTGCTTCAAATTCCTGTCCTGCAAGAATTCCTGATAAAAGCCTTATTGTTGTTCCAGAATTTCCACAATCTAGAATACCATCAGGTTTTTTAAAACATCCTCCCTCAACAACGAAATCTCCATCTTCGGTTTCTTCTATTCTTATCCCAAGCCCCTTTAGACAGGCTATCGTTGAAAAAATATCCCCTGCCCTAAGGAGGTTTTTTATTCTTGTTTTTCCCCTACACAAAGAGCCAATTAACAGACTACGATGTGATATAGACTTATCCCCTGGAATAGATATCTCTTTCATTTTACAAGAAGACTTCCTTTTACGCTTCCCTCAAGTTCAATCCTTTCCTCATCTAAAAAGTATTTTATAATATCTCCCTCAAAATATTTCCCCTCCTCTTCCAATGTACAACTTCCTGTCAATTTTGCGATATTTTTTATCCCTTCATAATAGCCAGATTTTGCAGAGATTATCCTTCCTTGATAATTTATTGAAACATCGCCTTTACAGATCGCTTTTTTTTCCAAAGGAAATACCTCAATTGTTTCTGCTTTTATTTTTGCATTCCTTTCTTTATCCAAAACAAAAACTCCGCCGCTTGCAATAATTTTTTCTGGTTTGTCTATTTGCCCCTTCAATTGTACAATTGGTGCCTTCAATGTAAGAGGACCCCTTTTTAAAACCACATTTCCTTTTAAAACGAGAACCTCCTTTGTCCTATCCCAACTTGCACTATTTGAGCTTACTGTGATTGTCGAAGAGTAAAGATTCCCTGCGAAAATAATGAAAAATAGTATTATCATTAAAACACTCAAGCCCACAATCGGACTTGAACCGATGACCTCATCCTTACCAAGGATGCGCTCTAACCTACTGAGCTATGTGGGCTTCTTCCCCCTTTATAATTTAGCATTCACGATAAAAAATGTCAATATTTATAACCATTATTCACAAATTCCCCAACTTTC